>JBILBT010000159.1:0-7287 GCA_044353545.1 Crocinitomicaceae bacterium
ATTCAACCTTTTTTAAATGCGGGGTTTAACACCGTGCTATCGATTTATGCGATGAGTGAATTTACATACGCGGAGAGCATCTATCCAGGTATTTATGGGTACATCATGAAAAATAGCGATGTGACAGAAGAGAATGTGGAGGCAATTCAGCAAACTGGAAAAAAACTCTTTATTTTTGAAGTGCGCTCACCAAAAATGACGCGCGAAGCATTCAGAAAAGCTCCTGACGGGATTCTTTCTGATGATCTACGAACGGCGATAATTGAAAAATACTGATGGCAAAACAGAAGAAAGAAAAAATAAATGTGGTGTATTCTACAAATCCAGATTTCAACTTTCAGTTTGACGAAGAAGAAGAAATTGAAACATTGCCCAATGCGCAGCAATTGCTTTATGTCTCGATTGATCGCAAACAGCGTGGAGGCAAAGAGGTAACCTTGGTCGAAGGTTTTATAGGTAAAGAAGATGATCTCAAAGAATTGGGTAAACTGCTTAAAAGTAAATGTGGCGTTGGCGGCACTGTCAAAGACAATGAAATCCTAATTCAAGGAAATTTCCGAGATAAGGTATTCGATCTCATGACCAAGGAAGGCTATCGCGTGAAAAAGAAAGGCGGGTGATGCGGACGGAGTTATGAGTTACTAGTTACGAATTATGAATTACGAATTACGAATTATGAGTTACGAGTTTGAAGCGTATTACCAATCGTTGTCTTAATCTCTTGAAGTCTTAAAATCTTAATATCTAGTTATGAAAAAAATCCTATTTACTTCAGCCTTGCTACTTTCTGGAGCAGGCATACTCAACGCTCAAAAAGCGCCAATTAACTGGTACTTGCAAAGTTTTGCCAAAGATGGTGTCTTTGGAACAGGGACCACTCAAGCCTATAAATATCTCAACGGAATGACACCACAGACGGTGATTGTTGCTGTGATCGATAGTGGTGTCGAAGTAGATCATGAAGATTTGAAAGGCGTTATTTGGACCAATAAAAATGAAATCCCTGACAACGGTATCGATGACGATAAAAACGGATACGTTGACGACATCCATGGGTGGTCATTTCTCGGTGGTCCCGGCGGTGATATCGATCATGAAGCGATGGAAGTAGCTCGCCTTTATCACAATGCACGTCGCATATTTGAAGGAAAAGACGCCAGCAAGCTCAGTGGAAAGGAACTTGATGATTACAACGAATACCTGAAATTGAAAGAAGATTTCCAAAAGGAGCAAAGTGAAATTGAAACCCAAGAGAAAAGCTTGGGTCTGCTTTCGGGGTATATCCAAAAAGTGAAGGATGCATCAAATGGTGAATTCTCAAAGAAAACGAATAAGGCATATGTTCCTAAAGATGAAATGGAAAAACGCATCCAAAAGCGTGTGAGCTTGATTCTTCTCGCATATGAAGCGAAGGACTTAGACGGGATGATTACTGAAGGTGCGGAAACCTACATGAACATGGCAAAATACAACCGAATGAATACAGACAGCTTACGTCATATTTTAGTAGGTGATGACCCGTCAAATGGTGAAGAACGTTTTTATGGCTGCAATCGTTACGAAGGACCAGATGCCATGCACGGAACACATGTATCGGGAATAATCGCTGCACAGCGCGGCAATGGAATTGGGATAGATGGAATTGCAGCAAATGCGCAAATTATGGTGCTGCGGGCAGTTCCAAATGGAGATGAACGAGACAAAGACGTCGCCAATGCGATTCGCTATGCGGTGGATAACGGGGCAAAAGTGATCAATATGTCGTTTGGGAAGTACTTTTACCAAGATAAAGCGCTTGTGGATGCAGCAATTCGTTACGCCATGGACAATGACGTGCTCTTGGTGCATGCGGCAGGGAATGATGCGAAGGACAAAGACGTAGAAGATTCGTATCCAACGCGTCGACTTTCAGATGGCACGATTGCGTCCAATTGGATTGAAGTTGGTGCAGCAAGCGTTTCAAAAAAAGGAAGCAAATTGTTGGCGGATTTTTCCAATTATGGATTGACAACGGTGGATCTATTTGCACCAGGAGTTGATATCTATTCTACCGTGCCGGACGGAAAATACGAAGATGCTTCGGGCACAAGTATGGCATGTCCAGCAACGGCAGGTGTTTGCGCAATTATACGTGGATATTTTCCTGAATTGACTGCCGTCCAAGTGCGTGAGGTCTTGATGAAAACAGCTGTTCCGTGCAAAAAGAAAGTAGTCGTTCCTGGAACGAAGAAGAAAGTAAAAGTGACGGATGTTTCCATTAGTGGTGGATTTGTGAGTGCTGAAAAAGCCGTAGAATACCTCTTATTTATTCGCTAAGCCAGTAGTAAACAACAAAGATTTATGAAAAGCGTCTCCTCATGAGGCGCTTTTTTTGTGAATCAAATGTTGATATTTTAGACCAAGAAAATACATGTCGCAATAGAAACCACGAGAAAAGCACGTATATTTGTGACGATGGAAAAGCAGGTCATACTGAACAGCAGACACTTCGAACTGACGATAAAACGACTTTGCTATCAACTCATTGAACAACATCACGATTTTTCCGAGACTGTTTTAATTGGTCTTCAACCACGCGGAATTCATGTGCTTGTTCGCTTGAAAGCAGAGCTTGAGCGCATACTTGGGAAAGAAATTCTTTGTGGAAATTTGGACATTACCTTTTACCGTGATGATTTCCGCCGACGAGAAAAGGCAATCATACCCAGTGTGACGAACATCGATTTTGTGATCGAAAACAAGCAAGTCGTTCTTGTGGATGATGTGTTGTTTACGGGACGCACGATTCGCGCTGGATTGGATGCGCTTTTGGCCTTTGGCCGACCGAAAAAGGTGGAGTTGTTGACCTTAGTTGACCGTCGTTTCAATAGAGATTTACCCATTCAAGCCAATTACATCGGGAAAAGTGTGGATACCTTGTCCAAAGAGCGCGTTTCTGTAGAGTGGAAAGAAATTGAAGGAGAAGATAAAGTAGTCTTATTTACACCTGACACCAATGAATAATCTGAGCGTTGATCATCTCACGGGAATTCGGGACCTTACCCGGGAAGATATTGAATTGATTTTCAAGACGGCAGATAGTTTCAAAGAGGTCATCAATCGTCCCATCAAAAAGGTGCCTTCACTTCGCGACATTACCATTGCCAATCTTTTTTTTGAAAACTCTACCCGAACGCGCCTGTCTTTTGAGCTTGCTGAAAAACGACTTTCGGCTGATATGGTAAATTTTAGTGCATCAAGCAGCTCAGTCAAAAAGGGTGAAACGCTGATCGATACCGTGAACAACATTTTGTCCATGAAAGTGGATATGGTGGTCATGCGTCATCCGAATCCTGGCGCTGCCAAATTTTTATCTGAAAGGGTCAATGCCAGAGTCGTAAACGCAGGTGATGGGACCCATGAACATCCAACTCAAGCACTCTTGGATGCATTTTCAATTCGCGAAAAACTTGGCTCAGTCGAAGGCAAAAAAGTGGTAATTGTCGGTGATATTCTTCATTCCCGTGTCGCACTTTCAAACATTTACTGCTTGCAAAAGTTAGGTGCAGAAGTGATGGTTTGCGGACCAACGACCTTGATTCCTAAATACATTCACGAATTGGGGGTCTTGGTGGAACACAACTTAAGAAAAGCAATGGAGTGGTGCGATGTAGCCAATATGTTGCGCATTCAGCTTGAGCGACAAGACATAAAATTCTTTCCCTCATTGCGTGAATATTCTATGCAATTTGGTTTGACCAAAGAAATCTTAGATTCCTTGTCTAAAAAAATTGTCGTCATGCACCCAGGTCCGATCAATAGAGGTGTTGAGATCACGAGTGATGTTGCGGATTCCGATCAATCCATCATTTTAGATCAGGTGGAAAATGGTGTTGCGGTGCGCATGGCTGTCATTTATTTGCTGGCATCAAAAATTGGAAGATAATGCCATACATTGCAAAGCAAAGCGATTTGTAAAACTCTTGCATTACTTTAAATCAAAAAATGTTATTTTTGACTAAACAACCAAACACAATGAACTTCGAAACAACACAAAATAAAAACGAGGCAGTCGTAAAAACGAAAGTGGAAAAATTGGATGCTTCGAATGCTTCAGAATTGAAGTCTGAGTTGTTGGTGCTGAATAAAAACGGAGTAAACAACATGGTCATTGACATGAGTGAGACGCGGTATTGTGACTCTTCTGGGCTTAGTGCAATCTTGTCTGCTAACCGACTATGTCGCGACACAAACGGACGATTTGCACTTTGTGGACTCAATGAAAACGTTACGAAGTTGATCCAAATTGCTCAACTCGATCGTGTATTGACGATTACAATCGATCAAGCGTCCGCAATGGAAGCCTTGCGTAAGTGAGTTTTGAATTAACAATCCTTGGAAGTGGAGCCGCTGTGCCTACATTTCGTCGAAATCCAACAGCACAATACATCGTTTGCAACGATCGACACATTCTCATCGATTGTGGCGAAGGGACCCAAATGCAACTCCGAAAGTATAGCATTCGTTTCCAGCGCATTTCTCACATTCTCATTTCTCATTTACACGGAGATCATTTTTTTGGCTTAGTCGGATTATTGAGTACCATGCATTTGATGGGACGGGATAAAGGAATCACGGTTTATGGTCCCGAAGAATTGGAAAACATTGTTCGTTCACAACTTGAAATTGCCGGTGCTCGATTGGACTTTGACTTGAAATTTATCAAGCTAAATGGCAAAGAATCCAAATTGATTTTTGAGGACAATTTGATTGAGATTCACACCTTTCCGCTGAAACATAGAATTCCAACCAATGGCTTTATCATTCGAGAAAAAACCAAGGAACGTCGACTGATTTCTGAAGCCATCAAAGATTCAGGATTGCTCATCGAACATTTACCTAAATTGAAACGCGGCGAAGATGTGGTGGACGAAAAAGGAAATGAATTTGACGCGGAAGATTTTACATGGCCACCCCATCCGAGTTACTCATACGCCTTTTGTTCGGATACACGTTATGATGAAACCATTGTTCCACACATCAAAAATGTGGACGTCTTATACCACGAGGCTACGTTCACTGAGAAAGATGCAGATCGCGCCAAGACCACCTTTCATTCTACGGCAAAACAGGCCGCGACAATAGCTGCAAAAGCTGTTGCCGGCCGCTTGTTGTTGGGTCATTTAAGTGCCCGCTATGAGTCTACCGATGTTCATCTTGAGGAAGCGAAAACTATTTTTGAAAGTACATGCGTTGTTGAGGATGGGGATGTCTTTCGGATTGATGAAAAGTAAAGGGCAGTTAGTGCATTTGCTCCTAAAGCAACTCATTTTTTCAAAATCTCATTTAATCAGGTTTAAACGGCCATTTTTTGCTGATTTATCAAGGTTTTTCAACGAAAAATAGTTCAAAAGTCGCAAGGATCACTCGTGTTTTGTCCCTTTTGTGTGATTACATTTGGTAGTTACGCTCAAAGTGCTCAAAACAATGGCAGAAAATCAATATACAGAAGACAACATCCGCTCACTTGACTGGAAAGAACACATTCGGCTTCGACCAGGAATGTACATTGGAAAATTGGGGGATGGGTCTGCGGCCGATGATGGTATTTATATTCTTGTGAAAGAGGTTATCGATAATTGCATCGATGAGTTCGTGATGGGAAATGGCAAGCGTGTAGATATCCGTGTGAAAGACGGGAAAGTTACCGTGCGTGATTATGGTCGAGGTATTCCGCTAGGGAAGGTTGTGGATTGTGTTTCTCAAATCAATACAGGAGGAAAGTACGATTCCAAAGCCTTTAAGAAATCTGTCGGATTGAATGGAGTTGGTACAAAAGCAGTGAACGCACTGTCCTCTTATTTCATGGTCTATTCAGTGCGTGACGGAGAGAAGAAGGAGGCCGTTTTTGAGCGAGGTGAATTGATCAAGGATGAATCGGTCGTCAAAACTGATGAGGTCAATGGTACCTATGTGGAGTTCATTCCCGACGAAACGATATTCAAGAAGTTTGCTTACAAAACAGCATATCTCGATAAAATGATGTGGAACTATTGCTACCTGAATAGAGGGTTGGCAATGTATTACAACGGAGATAAATATCAGTCAAAGGACGGGTTGAAGGATTTGTTGGAAAACAACATGGATGGAGATCCACTGTATCCGATTATCCATTTGGAAGGCGATGATATTGAAGTGGCGTTCACGCACGGAAAAACCTATGGCGAGGATTACTATTCTTTTGTCAATGGACAGCACACCACCCAAGGAGGAACGCATCAAAGTGCCTTTCGGGAGTCTGTCGCCAAGGTCATTCGCGATTTTTACAACAAAAACTACGAGGCATCAGATATTCGTCAATCTATTGTGGCTGCGATAGCGGTAAAAGTGATTGAACCGGTATTTGAATCTCAAACGAAGACGAAACTTGGATCTCAGGAGATTGAGCCCGAAGGGAAGTCAATGCGCGCTTTTGTCAATGATTTCCTCAAGGAGAAATTAGACAATTACCTGCACAGAAATCCGGAAGTTGCCGAACTGATTGAGCGTAAAATCAAACAATCAGAGCGCGAACGAAAAGAGCTTACAGGTATCCGAAAATTGGCGCGTGATCGAGCGAAAAAATCAAGCCTACACAATAAAAAATTACGTGACTGCAGAATACATTTGACTGACTTGAAAGACGATCGTCGAGAAGAAACAACCTTGTTCATTACCGAGGGAGATTCTGCGAGTGGTTCAATCACGAAATCAAGGGATGTCAATACGCAAGCTGTATTCTCCTTGCGCGGTAAACCGCTTAATTGTTATGGTTTAACGAAAAAAGTGGTGTATGAGAATGAAGAATTTAATCTCGTTCAAGCAGCACTCGACATCGAGGAGGACATGGACAATTTGCGTTACGGAAAGATTGTAATCGCCACCGATGCTGATGTAGATGGAATGCACATTCGCATGCTTTTGTTGACCTTCTTCTTACAATTCTTTCCAGATTTGGTAAAGAGAAATCACGTCTATGTCTTGCAGACGCCTCTTTTCCGTGTTCGAAATAAGAAGAAAACCATTTATTGTTATTCCCAAGATGAACGGAGGAATGCGATTGAAGAATTGGGGAAGAATCCGGAGATCACGCGATTTAAAGGATTGGGAGAAATCTCACCAGATGAGTTTAAGTACTTCATTGGTGCTGACATTCGACTCGAGCCTGTTATTCTGACGAAAGATGCCTCCATTGAAACGATATTGTCCTACTTTATGGGGAAAAATACACCAGAGCGACAAGACTTTATCATTGAAAATCTTCGTGTA
>JBILBT010000013.1:0-22706 GCA_044353545.1 Crocinitomicaceae bacterium
CGGAGTTTTTAAAAGCGCACAATTATCAAGCGGCAGTTGCAGAGTTCGACAAAGCGATAGGTCTCAAACCTCAATTTGATGTTGCTTTTTTTAATCGCGCAACGGCAAAAAATGAGTTGAATGACCGTGAGGGAGCCATTCAGGATTTGACCGCTGCCATAGCCATAGCTCCAAAGGCGGAATATTCATTCATGAGGGGTCAAACAAAATTACTATTGAATGATCGTCCAGGTGCTATTGAGGATTTTTCTTCGGCCATAAGCGCAGATGCAAGCTATGCACTTGCTTATTATGAGCGAGGCGTATTAAAGTTTGAAGCTGCTGATTATACTGGGGCTATATCTGATTTTTCCGAAGCGATAAAAAATGATGCGACCTTAGCCTATGCCTACAACGACCGAGGAAGTGCAAAACGTGAGTTAGGTGATCTTGATGGCGCCATTTCGGATTACCAATCTGCATTGAAATTGAAGCCAGATATGCCTTTTACATACAATAGTCTTGCAAGTGCAAAACGCAAGAAAGGTGATTTTAAAGGAGCAATCTCAGATTATTCTCAAGCCATTAAATTGAAGGGTGATTATTTTATCGCTTACAACAATCGCGGAAGCGCGAAGCTGGATGCTGGAGATTACAATGGTGCCATAGATGATTTTACCAAAGCCATTCAATTGAATGCAAAGTACGCCTATGCCTATAGCAATCGGGCAGCTGCAAAGTATAAATTGAAAGATTACCAAGGAAGTGAATCGGATTGTACTAAAGCCATTGAGCTTGATCCGACCAATGGGATCTCCTTTTTGAATCGAGGGATCGCCCGTGAATTGCTACGAAACGATTCGGGTGCTTGTGAGGATTGGAAAAAAGCGGTTGAATTGGGTGTTGATTCTGCGAGAAACTATTTAGGTGATTGTCAATAATAAGCATATGACCATGAACGATTTAAAAATGAACATGATGAAATTGGCTAGTGTAGTCTCTATTCTTCTTGTTATCAGTAATTCAAGTTTTGCTCAGAGCATTGAATTTACCAAAGAGAATTTCAAGGAACAGAAAGATGCCTTGAAGATTGCAAAAGACAACATTGCTCAAGGTGATTCCTATTTTGAACAAGGATTGATTTTTTACAAGCAAGCCATTGAACCGTATCTTGCTGCAAATAAGTTTAATCCGAACAACGCAGCATTGAACTATAAGTTGGGACAATGCTATCTCTTCTCAAATTTCAAGTTAAAAGCAATTCCTCATCTGGAGCAAGCCATGAAACTTGACCCAAGCATAGACCCATTTTTGTACTATTTCTTAGGAAGGGCCTATCAGCTCGATAGCCAATGGGACAAAGCAGTGAAGCAATACACATCTTTTCAATCGAAGGTAAGTGGTGCTGAAAACGCAGAATATGTTCAGGAAGTTCAACGGTACATCCAAGAATGTTACACAGGTAAGGAGTTACAGCAAAAACCAGTTCGCGTGTTTATAGACAACTTGGGCAAGGAGGTCAACTCGCAATACACGGATTATGGACCCGTTGTTTCTGCGGATGAATCTGTTTTGCTCTTTACGTCGCGCCGTCCAAATACCGTTGGCGGTCAAATCGATCCAGGAATCAATGAATACTTCGAAGACATTTATATCTCTTATCGCCAGCCAAATGGGAAATGGTCGACAGCACTGAACATGGGTGAGCCTGTGAATACAAAAGATCACGATGCCAATTCGGGGCTCTCTGCCGATGGTACAAAATTTTTAATTTACATCGGAAAAAACAATGGTGATTTGTACGAATCTCAATTGCAAGGTGACAAATGGAGTACACCTGAGGCCATGAACAAAAACATCAACACAGAAAAATACCACGAGTCATCCGCATGCTATGCGCCAAATGGAAAAGCCGTTTATTTTGTCTCAGACAAACCCGGTGGAATAGGAGATCGAGACATTTATATTTCGTACAAGGATTCCAAAGGGAAATGGGGTGAAGCGATGAATCTCGGGCCTACAATCAATACCAAATACGGGGAAGAGGGAGTGTACATTCACCCGGATGGAAAAACTCTTTATTTCAGTTCTCAAGGACACAAAGGTATGGGAGGATATGACGTGTATAAATCAGTCTACAACGACAGTTCGAAAACATGGGGTATTCCACAGAATATAGGTTATCCTGTAAATACGCCTGATGATGATGTATTCTTTGTGGTATCTGCCAGTGGCCGTCGAGCTTTTTACACCTCGTTTAATCCAAATGGATTTGGTGAAAAGGATTTGCACATGATTACATTCTTAGGGCCAGAGAAGCCAATGGCTCAATCCAATGAAGACAACTTGCTCGCTAGTAAGGTAGCGCCAATCAAACAAGCTATAGTTGCCCCGGCTGTGGCTATTCGTGAAGCACAACTCACGATTTTACGAGGTGTGATTACGGATGCCAACAATGGAAAACCTCTTGAAGCGGAGATTGAAATCATCGACAATCAGATGAATCAGGTCATTGCTACATTTACCTCGAATAGCGCAACTGGAAAGTATCTTGTATCCTTGCCTGCAGGTAAAAATTACGGTATTGCTGTAAAGAAAACAGGGTATCCATTCCATTCTGAAAATTTTGATATCCCAGATACGGCCGCTTTTCAGCAAATAACTAAGGATGTTGCGCTCAAAAACATGGTCGTCGGAACGAAAATTGTGTTGAAGAATATCTTCTATGATTTTGACAAGGCGACTTTGCGTTTGGAATCTACAAACGAGCTTCAACGATTGGTTCAGTTGCTCAACGATTATCCAAGTATGAAAATTGAGCTTTCCAGTCACACGGATTCCTATGGTGCAAATGATTACAACTTGAAATTGTCTGACAATCGAGCGAAGTCTGTTGTTGATTATTTGATTAAATCCGGAATTACTTCAAATCGTTTAACCTTCAAAGGTTTTGGTGAAGATCAACCGATCTCGACCAATGAGACGGTTGAGGGCAGACAATTGAATCGTCGAACTGAATTTAAAATTACGAGTATGTAATGTACACTCAGCAACTGCATTTGGTGAAGGGGAAAAAGTGAAAATATGGGTATAATTGTTAGTTATTTCTTAGCACTTCTTGTTGGAGTGACACTAGGAGTAGTAGGAAGTGGGGGGTCGATATTGACCTTGCCAATCCTCGTTTATCTTGTTGGGCTAGACCCTAAAATTGCATCAGGATATTCCTTATTTATCGTAGGGGTTACAGCACTTGTAGGGGGCTTTCGAAGTATTTATTTGAAACGGATTGAATATCTCGCGGCCTTGGTGTTTGGTGTCCCATCTATCATTGCAGTGCTACTGACGCGTTCCTTCGTTGTTCCAATGATTCCTGATGAAATGTTTTCCATTGGTTCATTCGTGGTTTCACGGTCATTGTTTTTGATGCTCCTCTTTGCCGTATTTATGATTGTCGCATCCATCTCGATGATTCGGCCGGAGAAAATTGCCGCAAGCGGTAATGAGGGTCCACTGAAATTCAATTACCCAGTCATACTTATTGAAGGATTGGTCGTTGGAGTGTTGACAGGGCTTGTAGGTGCAGGCGGAGGGTTTTTAATTGTTCCAGCATTGGTCATCTTGTCTAAGATGGACATGAAAATGGCGGTTGGTACATCGCTTTTAATCATTGCAGCAAAGTCCCTGATTGGTTTCTTGGGTGATGTGAAATTTGGCGCTGCTATCGACTGGCCATTCTTATTAATATTTACGGGATTGTCTACAGTGGGTATTTTTATTGGGATGATCTTCGCTGAAAAAATAAATCCATCCAAATTGAAAAAAGGATTTGGTTGGTTTATCCTTGTGATGGGAATCTATATTCTTGTTACAGAATTGATATACAAATAGAATTTATTGATGAACGCATTCGCAGAGAATCGCGAACTTTGCACTAAGAAAATTTAACATGAAAGTAGAACAAATCTATACAGGATGCCTTGCACAAGGTGCTTATTACATTGTTTCAGAAAATGATGCAGTTATTATTGATCCACTTCGCGAAACAGCACCGTATATTGAACGTGCTGAAAAAGATGGTGCCGAAATTCGCTACATTCTTGAGACGCACTTTCATGCAGATTTTGTCAGTGGTCACATTGATTTATCGAAAGCCACTGGAGCAACAATTGTTTTTGGTCCAAATGCAGCACCAACATACCCTGTGCACATAGCTACCGATGGTGAGGAATTGTCTTTCGGGAAGTGCAAGATCCGAGTACTGCATACACCTGGGCACACCATGGAAAGTACCTGTTATTTGTTGATCGATGAGGATGGAAAAGCACATTCTTTGTTTTCGGGGGACACCCTTTTTATCGGTGACGTCGGTAGACCAGATTTGGCTCAGAAATCAGCCAGCATGACTCAAGAACAGCTTGCTGCAACCTTGTTTCATTCACTTAGATCGAAGGTCATGACACTTGCTGATGAGGTTGTGGTGTATCCTGCACATGGAGCGGGTAGTGCTTGTGGGAAAAACATGAGCAAAGAAACCGTGAGTACAATTGGCGAACAAAAACGACTCAATTATGCTTTGAGAGCTGACATGACAGAGGCAGAATTCGTTGCAGAGGTAACCGATGGATTACTTCCTCCACCAGGATATTTTGGCGCGAATGTACACATGAATAAATCGGGATATGACCATATCGATGAGGTGATGCAACGCGGTCTGCAAACATTGAGTGTCGCGGCTCTTGAGGCAGCGGTTAATGAAGCTGAAGCACTTATTCTTGACACCCGAAATCCACAGCTTTTTTCAGAAGGACATATTCCAAACAGCATAAGCATAGGCATTGATGGTCAATTTGCGCCATGGGTTGGTGCTATGATTCCAGATGTAAAACAGAAAATTGCCTTGGTGGCGGAAATAGGGCGCGAAGAAGAAACGGTGAAACGATTGGCGCGAGTAGGTTATGACCATGTGATTGGTTTCTTAGAAGGAGGATTTGATGCTTGGAAACGAAGTGGAAAAGAAACGGATACCGTACATCGCATTACTCCAGAGGAGTTCGCAACTACTTTTTCGAAGGAAATCCACGTCATTGATGTGCGCAAGCCAGGAGAATACGCTGGTGAGCATGTGGATGGCGCTGAAAATATACCATTGGACTTCATCAATGATTCGATGGCTGAATTTCAGAAAGAAGCACCATTTACCATCCATTGTGCTGGTGGATATCGCAGTATGATTGCCGCATCAATTCTTAAATCACGAGGGTACCACAATTTCTTAGAAGTTGCAGGAGGGTATTCTGCCATCTCAAAAACAAATGTACCCGTGACAGATTTTGTTTGTCCTTCGACACTGAAGAAATAAAGGCAATTTAGGATTTGATCCCTTCGGGAATTTGGTGCCAGAAGCAATTGAGGATTTGATCCCTACGGGAATTTGATGCCAGAGGCAATTGAGGATTTGATCCCTTCGGGAATTTGATACCAGAGGCAATTAAGAATTTGATCTCTTCGGGAATTGATGATCTAACTATCGGAAAAAGGTCTTAGGCGCTTAGGTGCGGTCGAGTCTTAAAATTTTGATGTCTAAAACTCTTAACATCTTACACTAATTCGTCAGGCTCATGGTGCGTCATCAATACCTTGTCGATCCGGAGTCCATCTATGTCCATTACCTCGAACGCGTATTGACCATCCACGACAATATCCCCTGACTTCGGAACAGCTTTGAGATGCTCCAATAAAAAGCCAGCAACCGTCGTGTACTGTGCAATGTTATCTTCAATAATTTCCTTTTGGAAGTATTGATTGAGCTCATAAACCAAGGTTTTACCGTTTATCAGCCAAGTGCCATCTTCACGGACGATAATGTCTTTCTCATCCGACTCATCTTCATCGGGAAGATCGCCCACAATGGCTTCAATCAGGTCGTGAAGTGTAATGATCCCGGCAACGCCCCCATATTCGTCAATGACCACACCGATGTATTGCTTTTTGGCCTTGAACAGATTGAGTATTCGGAATGCTGGGGTGTTTTGCACTACAAAAATTGGAGGCTGAATGATATTGACTAATTTGAATTCCGAGTTCTTATAATTTTCCAAGAAATCTTTTACGCTCAGCACACCTTTCACCGTATTGATGTCTTCATCGCAGACAATGAATTTTGAATGCGCACTCTTGAGCAACTGATTTAATATATCTTCCGTTGTATCATCAATTTTTACCCATTCAACCTCGGAGCTATGTGTCATTAATGACTTGGCTGTTTGGTCGTTAAAGGAGAATAAGTTTTGATGTACCTGGCTTTCATCGCTTTCCAATACACCTTGTTTTCCGGCATTGAACAGCATAAACTTTAACTCCTCTTCGCTCATGTGATCAGTATCATTTTCTTTGATCCCAAAAATTTTTAAAATGAGTTTTGTCGAAAGTGAAAGTAGTTTAACAAATGGAAATGTTGCAAGTGTAAAGTAGCGGATGATCGGTGCTGTAACCAAGGCGATAGGTTCAGCATTGTTCATAGCAATGCTCTTGGGTACCAATTCTCCCACAACAATCGTGAAATACGTAATACTGCCAATCACGATAACTACAGATACTTCTTCAACATATCCCTCCAAAAAGTGAACGCCCGAAAGGATTTGCACCATATCATCTGAAAGAGCGGCTCCACCGTATGCTCCGGCGATAATTCCGATGAGTGTGATTCCTACTTGAACGCTCGAAAGGAAATTCTCTGGATTTTCAAGAAGTTTCAAGATCGTTTTAGCCCGTTTATCACCTTGATCGGCCAAGTGTTCGATGCGGTTCTTTTTGACTGAAACCAAAGAAATCTCGGATAAGGCGAAAAATCCATTGAGCAGTGTTAAAACGAAAATAATGAGAATGTCCATTGTAGCGTGCGAATTGATTTCCCGCGTGTGTTATCCTGTAAAAAATAAATGCCCCGAAGGGCATTCAAACGTATGTTATGAAAGGGAATTAATCTTCTTGATCGTTTTCAAGATCAGTTTCATCTTCTATGTCATCTTCAGTATCAAAAAGGGAAGCACTATTTGGATCCCAATCGTCGTCGTCGTCGTCATCACCAAAGAAACGATTGTTCTTACCACTTTTTTTGTAGGCATTCATCTTTGGCTTTTTGGAACGACCTTCAGAATCATGCTCCAATGGTTTTCGTTCTTTCTCTTTTTTCCGTTGTTCAATTTTCGAAGGCTCAATAACTGGTGGAGGAGTAAAAGCACGGCCATCGTCGGGTCTTCTCGAATCCGTTGATCTGTCGTTTGTGCGATTGGGACCGTCATTGGAACGAAATTGATCGCGAGGTCGGGAATCATTTGAATCACGTGGAGGACGGCTGTCGCCTCGTTGTTCAGCTTCTTTCACTGCAATGGGCCTGCCATTCACATGAAAACCGTCCAACTGTTTAATCGCTGTCATGGCTTCTTCACGGTTCGCCATTTCTACAAAACCAAAACCTCTCGATTTGCCAGTTTCTCGATCTGTGGCAACGGAAGCTTTCAACACTGTTCCATACTCTAGGAACATTTGCCGCAATTGGTCACCGGTAACACCAAAGTCCAGTTTGGCAACAAAAATACTCGTCATAAAAAGAAATCGCTATAAATTTAGTTTTACATTTTTTTATTAGTTCCGAAAATAGTTTTTTTTCCTTAACTTCTCATCACCAAAGTGTAAATTTATGAAAAAACATTCCATGAACGCATTAATACTTGGCTCATCCGGACTAGTTGGTCATGAGTTACTTGAATTGTTAATCATGGATCCCCGCTTTGATAAAATTGATTTGCTCAGCAGAAGAGAACTCGATCTACGCGAAATAACCGTCACCAATCATGTCGTTGATTTGGATAATTTGTCAGATTTGCCAATACATCATGCCATCGATGTGGTATTTATAGCTTTCGGAACGACCATTAAAAAAGCGGGTACAAAAACGAAGCAATGGGAAGTGGATGTGGATATTCCAACGAATGTGATGCGCATGTGTCACGCTAGAGGGATAAAAAAATGCGTTTTGATTTCATCGCTTGGTGTGAGTAAAAATTCTCCATTTTTCTATTCAAGGATGAAGGCGCAATTGGATGAAAATGCGCGAAGGATGGGGTTTGAGACATTGGTCATTGTGAAACCATCTGTTTTGGATGGTCCGCGTTTGGAGCGAAGACCTGGCGAACGAATGGCTGTAGCTGTAGGACATGTCTTTGGAAAAACTGGACTCTTCAATACCTATAGGCCAATCGATGCCATTGATGTCGCAAAAACTATGATTCAAGGAATCATCGAACTGCCTTCAGGTACAAGGGAAATATTGTCTGGGGAAATTCGGGCCTTCGCAAAAAGATATACGGAATCTGAACCGACGTCAATTATGGATGTGCACAAGGCGTGATTAACCTTTAAATTCTTGACGCTGTGTGAGTGAACGCCCAAGTGTTAGTTCGTCGGCATACTGCAATTCTGTTCCAACAGCGACTCCGCGGGATAAAGCGCTAATGAATATTCCAGTGCTCCCCAGTTTTTTGTACAAATAAAAATTCGTTGTGTCTCCTTCCATCGTTGGACTTAAGGCGAAAATTATTTCACTGATTGAGTCAGAGGATGCACGATTAATCAGCGATTGTATGTTTAAATCCGCAGGGCCGATGCCATCCATGGGCGAAATGATACCTCCCAAAACATGATAAACACCTTTATATGTTCCCGTAGATTCGATAGCCATTACATCACGAATGTCCTCTACTACACATATTTGGGCATGGTTGCGGCGCTCATCTGCGCAAATTTCGCACATGATCTGATCCGAAATGTTTCCACATACCTTACATTCTTGGACATGCTTCTTCATGTCGGTAAAGGCACTTGAAAACAATTCGATGGATTCGCTATCGCGACGTAAAATATTCAATACAAGCCGCAATGCTGTCTTTTTACCGATCCCTGGTAGAGATGATAATTGTTCAACGGCCTCTTCGATGTACTTTGAATAAATTTTCACTTGGCGAGCTTTCGTCGATTTCGCTCTTTGATGAGCAAAGACAATTCACGACTCGTTTGACCAGCCACTGACGTGTTTTCGTTGGCGCGGCGAAGGAGATAAGGCATTACCTCTTTAACAGGTCCATAAGGAACATATTTGGCTACGTTGTAACCCGCATACGCCAAGTTATAGGAAATATGATCACTCATTCCCAACAACTGAGCACACCAAACACGCTTATCTGATTTCTCTATGGCCAATTTTCGCATCATATTGACAAGGACATGTGCGCTGTCCTCGTTGTGTGAACCTGAACACAATGCTGCATGTGAAATGTTTTCCAAGATCAACTCCACAGCAGTATTAAAATCTGCATCACACGCCGTTTTATTGGGTTGAATAGGAGAGTCATACCCTTTTTCTATAGCACGTTCACGCTCTTTTTCCATGTAGGCCCCGCGAACCAATTTGATCCCGTATAGGAATTTCTCATCCTTTGCGATGGCCAAATGGGTTCGTACGAATTCCAATCGGTCGTGGCGATACATTTGTACTGTATTATAAACAATCGCTTTTTCTCTATTGAACAGACGCATCATGTTGAGAACAATGGTGTCTATTGTATTTTGAATCCAAGTTTCTTCCGCATCAATAAAAAGCGGGACTTGTGCATCATATGCCGCTTGACAAATTCGTTGGATACGGTCGCTTACGATTTTTAAATCCGATCGCTGTTGGTCACTCAAAGATTCTTCGCCATTGTTCGCGGATTCAAGTACACCAAATCGTCCGATTCCTGTCACTTTAAACACGGCAAAAGGAACATGTGCATCATTTGCAGCGCGATGGATGGTATCAATGATTTCGTTCACTGTAGCATCAAAATCGGCCTCACTGGTTTTTCCCTCCACGGAATAGTCGAGAATAGTTCCTATGCCGAATTCGCCCAATTGTGCAATCGTTCGGTCGCATTCTTTGATGGTTTCTCCACCACAAAATTGCTTGAAAATGGTTTTTTTCACCATTCCACGAATGGGAATTCTACAGCGAAAGCAAAAGTCCGTAAACCATTTGCCGAAGCGCACAATACGCGGATTGCCAACCAACCTGAAGAGTACGTACGCACGGCGCAGGTCTCCATTTGTTTTGCTGCCAAAGGCGATTTCAGTGTTCTCGAATGTCAACATGCAACAAATTTAATGCTTTGCCGAAACAAATCTCCTTCCTTCGCAGTCTTTCCTTATTTTTGTCAAACTATCGCTTGTAAAATGAATTCTGAAGAACTTTTAAAGGCTTGCCACATTGAGAATGGATCCTTGGTAGATTCTAGTTTTCAAGCATTTCTTAATGCGCATTATGCGGACTCGCGCATTGTCATCATGGTGGATGAAAATACCCACGATTGTTGCTTGGAATATCTCATCACTTCATTTGATCAACTCGCTGAGGCGGAAGTGATGCTTTTGCCTGTAGGTGAAGAGAATAAAGTGATGGAAGTTTGCTTTCAGGTGTGGGAGGCCTTGACCGAATATGGCATCGGTAGGAATGATTTAATTGTTAATCTTGGTGGGGGAGTTGTTACTGACATGGGTGGATTTATTGCTGCGGTGTATAAAAGAGGCGTCGATTTTATTCATATACCTACAAGCTTACTTGGAATGGTCGATGCCTCAATTGGAGGTAAAACAGGCATTGATTTAGGAATTTACAAGAATCAACTCGGTGTTTTTAAAGAGCCTGTTAAAATTTATACCGATGCTGGATTTTTGAGTTCTTTGCCAGACCAAGAGGTGCTGAATGGCTTTGCTGAAATGTTGAAGCATGCGTTAATTACTTCTGCTGACTTATGGTTAGATCTTAAATCGATTTCGCGGATTGATGACATGAAATACATGTCTCGCATTAAAATATCACAAGCAATTAAGTGCAGCGTTGTTTTAAGTGATCCATTGGATCTAGGAGAGCGCAAGATCTTGAATTTTGGACATACCGTTGGTCACGCCATTGAAGGGTTTTATCTTGACTCTTTGGTGCTCTCTCATGGCCAATGTGTTGCTCTAGGAATAATCGTGGAGTCTTATGTGTCATTTGCCAAAGGCTTTTTAACCAGAGATGAATTAGAGGATATTTCCGCGACGATTCGAACTTGGTTTGAGATCCCGGCCTTTGATGAATCTGCTTTTGATACGCTTGTTGACCTTATGAAAAATGACAAGAAAAATTCTGCGAACAAAATTCTTGGTTGTGCGTTAAAGGGTATCGGAAATTGCTTATGGGACGTAGAATATACAGAAAGAGAAATTAAAGAAGGACTTGAATATTTACTTAAACTAAACTAAATCAAAATGCTTATTACCATTATCTTACTCATTTTTACAGTCATTGTAGTGCCTTTCGTGTCGTTTTATTTCGGTACGCCGCTTAACGAGTTACAGGAGCATGTTTTGTGCGGAGCTTCTATGATCGTTGCGGGCGTAATAGCTTATTGCTTTGTTGTTGGAGAGCTCTCAAAAAACAATTCGCAAGTCGATAAGCTGTGGAGTGTAGTTCCCATTGGATACGTTTGGTACATGACCATTGAAGGAGGTATGAATGAGCGCATGGTTTTGATGGCAATTTTGGTAACAATTTGGGGAACGAGGTTGACGTTGAATTTTGCACGTAGAGGAGCATATACATGGCGTTTCTGGGCAGGAGAAGAAGATTATCGTTGGGAAATATTGAGAAAGCGCCCGGGTTTTAACAACCGATTTGTGTGGATGATTTTTAATTTACTCTTCATTTCAGCTTATCAAAACGTGCTTATTTTCCTTTTCACCTTGCCAATATTATCAAGTTTGGCAATGGATACATCTGCACTGGGATTGGCAGATTATGCCTTAGCTGCTTTGTTTGTCACATTCGTTGTGATTGAATTTATCGCAGATCAGCAACAGTATGATTTTCAGACGGAAAAGCATCGCCGTTTAAAGGCAGGATTACCTTTAGAGCAGTATGAAAAAGGATTTGTTTCAACGGGTTTGTGGTCGATTGTACGTCATCCGAATTATGCCTGTGAGCAAGCCATTTGGGTGGTGTTTTACCTCTTTAGTGTGGTGGCAACAGGTGAGTGGTTGAATTGGTCTATTGCAGGGTGTGTGTTGCTGATCATTCTATTTAAAGGAAGTTCAGATTTCTCTGAGAATATTTCCGCAGGGAAATACCCGGAATATCAAGAATATCAGCGCAGAGTGCCTCGTTTTATTCCTTTCTTGAAGGGAGGGAAATAATCAGTTTTTAAGGGAGAGAAGTCGTTGTTTTATGGCTTCCAAACGGGCAATAAGTTCAGCATTCTCAAGTGTTGAAACGGGCGCTGTTGGTTTATCTGCAGTTGATGTAGACGTCTTTAAGGCGCGTTTTGCTCCTTCTAAGGTATATCCATTGGTTTTAACGAGTTGATAAATCTTGTTAAAATTGACAATATCCTTGGGTGTAAAAATACGGTTCCCTTTTTTGTTTTTTTTTGGCTGAACAAATTCAAATTCTTTTTCCCAAAATCTTATTAATGAAGTGTTTACTTCAAACATATCGGATACTTCGCCGATGGTGTAATATAGTTTTGTTAGCGTTTTAGGATCAATCATCTTTGCTTTTGTGATTTTGAGGTAACGAAAATAATTATAATTTTGCAGCCAATATGCAGTGCAGAACGCTCACAGTAAAATATTTATTGTTGCTCGTTTGTTCTTTGAGTTTAAATTCATTTGCTCAATCCGTTGAAAATGAAGTAGATTTAAACCAAAGTACCGGGCTAGCTGCTGACACCCTAAAGAAAAATAGCGAGCAGGTTGATCAAATCATCTCTTTTGCAAAAACTTTTCTGGGAACACCTTACCGTTACGCGGGAACAACACCCTCTGGATTTGATTGTTCGGGATTCATCTCTTATGTATTCGGGAATTTTGGATTCAGTTTAATTCATTCGAGCTATGGTATGGCTGAGTTGGGTTCAACGATTAAACTTGCAGAAGTTCAACCGGGTGATTTACTCTTCTTTAAAGGAAGTAATATAAATTCAACTCAAGTTGGTCACGTTGCTATGGTCACGGAGGTTCGTCCCGATGCCATTTTGTTCATTCATTCAGCGACTGGTGGTGTCATGATCAATAACTTCAAAACAAGCAAGTACTACATTTCTCGTTTCATCAAAGCCAAACGCTTGGATTACGGACAAGGGCGATAACGGACTGCTTTTCGGCTTATTTGTTCTATATTCATCTAAAGTTTTGAAGCATGGAAATCAATCAGAATAATGGAATGTACAATCAAAGACGCCAATGGCTCTTCGTGTTTTTGGCTGGATTGTTCATAACCAATGCCGTAACGGCAGAGTTGATCAGCAATAAACTTATCGAAATACCAGTTTCGTTCTCTATTGGTTCGATGAATTTTGGTCCTTTCACGACGATTGTAGGAGTTTTGCCATGGCCTATCGTGTTTATTTTGACCGACATTTTAAATGAGTTTTATGGTCAAAAGGCAGTGCGTCGTTTGTCCTGGATTACGGCAATTTTGATTGCGTATTGTTTTATTGTGGTTGGTTTGGCCTTAAAAATACCAGCTAAAGAAATTCCTGGTTCAAATCTCGCTGGCGATGCTGAATTTACGAAGGTTTTTGGTCAAGCTCAATTGGTCATTGTTGGAAGCATAGCCGCATTTTTACTGTCTCAATTACTGGATGCGGTGGTGTTTGAACGCATAAAACGACGCACGGGTAACAAATACATTTGGCTGCGAAGTACCGGAAGTACGGTATTCTCTCAGCTGATTGATTCGATTGTGGTCTTGTATGTAGGTTTTGTGCTTCCTGGTTCCATTAGTTTCAACGATTTTCTATCGATCGCTCCTACGAATTACTTCTTGAAGTTGCTCATTGCTTTGTCATTGACACCACTCATTTATGTTGGACATTACGCGGTGCGCAAGTATTTAGGATCGCATCATGAAGCTGATTGACGCTTCAGTAAATGCCAAATCAAATAGATCATCGAGGCAAGGGCAAAGAATGCGGCAATAATGAAGGTTGTTTTCACGCTGGACATGCTGTTGTCATAAGTAGCGAGGGTAAGTAATGATCCTACCATAATTCCTATTTCAAGGGCAATAAACATGGTGCCTGCACCAACACCACGACGTTCAGGATGACTTAAATCTGCAGTCCAGGCAAACAATGTCGGACTCGATATGCCAGTTGCAATGCCAAAGATTATTGCGGAAAGTCCATAGGAGAAAATGCTGTCAGCAAACCCAATTAAAAGCATGCTGATGGTAAGAAATCCAAAACCTATGAGCAAGGTTTGTCGTCGCCCTATGCGGTCGGAAAGTGAGGAGGAAAACAGTCGAACAGCAATTGTAGCAATCACATAGATACCGAAAAACCAACCTTTGTTTTGTATGCCTAAGTAAGCGGAAAGGTCTGGCGTTACAACAAAGATGATTCCGGAACAAGTCGCTGTCAAAGCCATTACCATTGCGGCCGGTAGTACACTCGGTTCGAACACATCTCGGATACCGAGTTTTAATAGTTCAGGCTGAAAAGGCTCTTGAACTTTTAATGTTTCTTCTACATAATACATCAAAAGGAATGACAGTATGGCAATACCTGCAGAGATCACAAATAAAGTATTTAGGCCAAGGTTATCACCAATGTAAGAGCCCAACGATTGACCAACACCAATACCAAGAGAAATGAATGTGCCCCAAATTCCCATGCCCTCTCCGCGTTTTGTGTCGGGCAATAAATCAGTGACCAAGGCTGTCGCGCCTGTAGGGGAGAACCCAACACTAAATCCATGAATAAATCGCAGGGCAAGAAAAAACCAAATAGAATGGGATAAGGGATAGAGTAGAGTGGTTGCGAAACAAACGATTAGACCAAAATAAATGACTTTTTTACGTCCAATATGATCGGAGAGTTTACCTGAATAAGGACGTGCAAGGCCAGCTGAAATGGTAAATGTGGCAACGATTAGGCCTTTCCATTCGGCCCCGTCCAATAGCGTTATGAATGCATTGAGTTCTGGCATGATGAGATTAAAACTCGTCATGAAAAGAAACATTCCACTACAAACAAGCCAAAAATTGCGACTGTATCGCCTAAACATGCCGCAAAGGTACATTTAAGTAATCACTTCGAATGAGTGAATAGCTTAAAATCTCAAGATTAGAACATACCTTCGTGTTCATTTGTTAATGATTAAAAGACGCGTATGATTCAAGAAGCTACATTGGGTGCAGGATGTTTTTGGTGCATCGAGGCCTGTTACAAAGAGTTAAAGGGGGTGATTGATGTGTATCCTGGATATGCTGGAGGACATACAATCAATCCATCGTACAAAGATGTATGCAATGAAATAACTGGTCACGCAGAGGTAGCTCGAGTTGTTTTTGACGATGAACAAGTCAGTTTTGATGAGATCTTAAAAGTTTTTTGGTTTGTACATGACCCAACCCAACTCAATCGACAAGGAAATGATGTGGGGACACAATACCGATCTGTGGTATTCTACAACAGCGATTCGCAAAAAGAGGTAGCTGAGGCATACATGTTGCGTTTAACAGAGGAAAAAGTTTGGGAGAAATCGATTGTTACCGAAATTTCACCGCTCACTAACTTTTACAGAGCAGAAGATTATCACCATGATTATTTCGCAAATAACCCAGGCAATTTGTATTGTCAATCGGTTGTACGTCCGAAAGTCGAGAAATTTAAAAAGGTGTTTTCAAATCACCTGAAAGATTAATTCAGACTTCTTGAGAGTAAAAATGAATGCTTACAGATTGTGTGACTGACCATTCGTCGCCAATTCAGCTTCATATACTTGAAGAGACTGCATTTGTGCCGGTGTCAAGAAATAGCCATAGCGTTCTAAACGAGCAGCATCGTTGCTTTGTAGAATATCAGCTTTTTGTTGGGCGCTAAAGTTTGTGTTTGATCGAATCCCATCATTTTTCATGGCAATTCCAAGATTAATCTCTTCCATTTTAACAATTTGGTCTTCAGTCAAAACGAGAAGTGACGTCAATGCACTGGTATACGCATTCGCACGAACTTCAGCAGTTTCTGTTGTTGACGCTTGCGCATTCGCAGCAGACATACCGATGAAAAGAACACCTACAGCAAGGAACATTTTAAAAATTTTCATATCAAATACAGTTAATCTAGTTGTTATTTACCTTCAGACGCACGAATATAGGAACAAGTGGCTTTGCTTCAACAATAAATTGCAATAAATTCGCTCATGATTTTTTTGTTCACTCGTGTTTATTGGACCATTCCCTTTGTTTTTTTACTGTTTTTGGCATGTTCTTGTGCCGTGGTTGATAGCATTCAATATGGCTCAACACTCACGGACTTGAGCAAAAAAGGACTTGATTCCATTCCCGACAATGTATATGCCGATACATCAACGCGTGTGCTGCGTCTGTATGGCAATTCTTTAGATTCTTTGAGTTTCCGAATAGGAGATCTTATCAATTTGGAAGAGTTGTACCTCGGAAGAAATGATTTAAAGACCCTGCCACCAGAGATTGGCAATCTGAAAAAACTGCGCATTCTTTCGGTTCAATACAACGAGATTGAGCATCTTCCCGCCGAAATAGGGCAATTGGATCATTTGGAACAATTGATTTTAAATCAAAATAAATTGAGGTACTTGCCCTCATCCCTTGGAGACCTGAAAAATCTTCAAATGCTTCAATTGAAATTCAATTTTTTAGATAGTTTGCCCTCTTCGATTGGAGGTTGTCAAGGCCTTCAATTTATTTATCTCAATCGGAATAATATTCTGGCCTTGCCGGAATCGCTTTCGGAAATTTCTGGTTTAAAAGAAATATACATGGCTGGGGCAGGACAGATGACGGATGTTCCTGAGATCTTATGTAAACTCAGAATGCTGGAAGTGCTAGAAGTTGACCAATACACACCATTGCCAACCTGTTTCATTGTTAGGCAAACAGGTCGCTTAATGATTGTTCGGCGTTGAGGGACTTTTATCACTTATTATGGCATATATGAGTACGATGTCATAGGCGAAATGCGCTGAGATACTGAACCACAAGCCGAAATGATTAAATCCCAATGAAATCAGTAAAATGAAAGGCAATACGACAAGCCCATAGAGTGACATGAGTGGTTTTTTAATGCTGAAATACCCATGGATGGCGATGAAAAAGAGAGAAGTGATCCAAATTCCAGCATAGTATTGCATACCAGATCTGAACAACAATTCTTCACCAACACCAGCGCATACAGAAAGAAAGAATCCATCGAAATAGGTGAGCTTCATGGATTTTATGGCGTGCTCAAACTTAAGAGGAATTCGATCAAAAATGGGCGCTTTTAAAAGGAGGATGGCAATAAAAGCATAGACAATTCCAAATTCGATTCCATACAAGATTGGGATGCTTTTGAAGTTTTCCACTTGAAAAAAATCGGCAAAGGACATGCCTTCAAAAAAGTGCATCCAAAGTAATGAGGGGAGAGGAAAAGCGATGAGCGTAATGAACCCCATCAGATAAATGATTTTTTTAGACATCGTCCTTAAAGTTCATAAACTTTAAGCATAACGCAAAATAAAAAGGCCGACATTTCTGCCGACCTTTCTTTTTATTTGCCTCGATTAATCCGGTATACTTACCGCATCATTTGTGAGACAAATGCCTTTGTTATAGGTAAAAACTCTTCCAAGAATTGTTGTCCCGTATTCTCGACCATCAATCCAGGCTCGTTTTGTTTTAACGGGGAACTGATTGTTGTAGGTTTGTTGGCGAACTTGCGCGACCACTGTCAAAATAGAGCTTGGTCCCATATCATCCAAGGGAATTCGCATCATCCGAATATTCGATAGAATATTTCCATCTATAAAATGGTTGAAACGTAGAATGATAGGGTTCCCTTTTTCGTCTCGTGGAATGTCTTCGAAACGTTTCGACACATTCGCCGATAGGTCATTCATGTAGAATCCTTTATTTGTAATCACTGTGATAAACATGTACTTTGTGTTGTTGTAGGTATAGGCGCGCCCTACCGTTGTTCCATCCTCTTGAAGGAGATCTCGTTCTTGGTAACTTCCACAAATCGCCGGTCCTGAAGGCAATTCGGGCTCTTGAAGATCTTCGACTTTCATGAGTTGAGTGTTCTCCGATGTTATGGTTTCTTTCTCACACGAATACACCGAGATGCTGATTGCAGTGAGTGTTGCTATAAATGCAAAAAATGCATAGACTAAATTTTTCCTTTTCATGGTAGAGTGATTTAATTGGTTCACTCAAAGGTCTTTCTTTGGGAAGATAACGGAAATGACGGACATCAGTTTTTTAAGCGAGAATCCTTAGGTGCGCGATCTATCAATGTTGAAGATCGTGACCAACTGGAATTTTTTCACCAGCTAAAACTGACACAATCATTGTGTTTTCTGTTGGTGGAATTGGGCAAGAATAGCGCTCAGAATAAGCGCAATATGGATTGTAACTTAGGTTAAAATCCAAAATGAGTTGGTCATGATGTGGAATCCGTGCATCTAAAAACCGTCCGCCACCATATGTTTCTTTGCCTGATGTGACATCCCGAAATGGTACAAACAAATAATCTTTGTATTCTTTCCGTGCGGAGAAATGAAAAAATCCACTGAGCTCCATATTTTGGTAAACTGTTAAACGGCAAAGGGTATCATTAACGGTAAATTCCACAAAGCCATAGCGGCGATAAACAGGTCGGCGATCTGTGGATGTCATCATTTTAAACCGCTTTCCAATGTTTTTTGTAAAACGTGCTCGAATTCGATAATTGGTGTCTACATCAAAATATGCCAGCCCTTGAAAATGATTGATTTCGTTACGATTCAATAAACCCGAGGTGGTGTCCATCAATTCAACCATGTGCATGATGCGCATTTCATCAATGGTATCTGAATAGCTTTGACCAAAGCCTAGGGATGTGCAGAAAAGAGCACAGATAAGCATGATTTGTTTCATCGTGAACCAAAAATAGTGCTTCCCACTCGAATCATAGTACTGCCTTCCTCGACAGCAATTTTATAGTCGCCACTCATCCCCATTGAAATTTCTTTGAAAGCATCATCTCCTCGAAAATGTGACTTTTTTAGTGAATCAAATGTGGATTTCAGCGATTGAAATTCACTGCGAATCAGCGATATGTTCTCCGTGAAGGATGCCATTCCCATGATGCCAACAATTCGGATGTTCTTCATTGATGTAAAGGCATCTGAATTCAATAATTCAATCGCTTCCATTAGATTCAAGCCAAATTTTGTTTCTTCGGTGGCCACATGAAACTGGAGTAGACAATCTATGACTCGATTGTTCTTAAGTGCTTGTTTATTGATTTCGGCCAATAATTTTAAACCATCTACAGAGTGGATTAAAGACACAAAGGGAGCGATGTACTTCACTTTGTTGCTTTGCAGGTGACCAATCAAGTGCCAATGTATGTCTTTCGGAAGGATTTCAAATTTTCCTACCAATTCTTGAACTTTATTCTCTCCAAATTCTCGTTGGCCAGCCGTATATGCTTCTAAAAGGGCTTCGACAGGTTTCGTTTTTGAAACGGCAACTAGGGTGACAGTGTCATTTATTTCGTTTCGAATGGACGCAATATGTTGTTCGACACTCATTCGTTGATGTTGTAAATGGTGAGACCGCTTCGCAGCTTTGGTTCAACCCATGTCGATTTCGGGGGCATAATCAACTGGTGGTCAGCAACACGTTTCACTTCATCCATGGAAACCGGGTAAAGAACGAAAGCCACTCTAAATTTAGCGCTTGCAATTTTCTCTTCCATTTTAAATATTGGTTCTGCTCCACTCATGAATTCAATACGTTCATCTGTCTTTAAATCATTGATGCCCAAGATTGGAGTGAGCACAAATTGAGTTAAGATTTCTGCATCCAAGCAACGAACAGGGTGATTCTCGTCCACAATGTTACTGTGGCAATTTAAACTATACCAATTCCCATCAAGACACATGGACATCAGGTGTTCGTGGGTAGGTTTTTGAAATTCTTTTAAAGGAAGGACATCAAAGGATAGCGATAATTGAGCAATAAACTCCTCTATTGAAAGACCATTTAATGTTTTAACCATGCGATTAAATTCCAAAATCTGAAGCACTTCTTCGTCAATGAAAAAGGCAAGAAAATAGTCTTCATTTGAAAAATGAGCTGTTCCCTTTCGTTCTCGTTCTTTTTTCAATCGAGCTGATGATGCCGATCTATGATGGCCGTCAGCAATATAGGTCACAGGAATCTCAAGAAAGGCGTTCTGAAGTGCAACTGTTTGTTCTGCGTTGACCACCCAAAGTTCATGTTTGATGCGGTCAGTGGTTGTAAACTCATACTCTGGTCGAATGGCTGTGCATTCATTCAAAAGTTGTTGTACGCCCGTGTGATGTGGATGAGCCAGCAATACAGGTTCAGCATTGTACCCTACAACGTCTAGATAATTGGTGAACATTTCTTCGCGCGAAGTCAAAGTAGCTTCGTGCTTTCGAATCAAATCAGATTCATATTCGTCGATACTGGCTCCTGCGATGACACCGGTAAAAATGTGCTCACCTTTTGATTGTCTGTAAATGTAAAGATGAGCTTCCTCGTCTTGAAATAAGACCCCATCCGCCATAAATTCAGCGTACTTTTCCTTAACCAATTCAAAGCGCTCCATCGTGTTGGGTGACGTCTGTTTTTTACTTTCAAACTCTGGGTTGATGATGCGCAAAAGGGTAAAGGGATTGTCCTCCAATTTTGCTTTCAGTACATTTTGAGTGTACGAATAATAAGGACGAGTAGCGACAAGATGCACTTTGTCACGGACAGGTCTTATTGCTTTGAATGGAGAGATCCGAGCCATCTGTATCTGAGTTGATCGTTTGGCTTAGCTATGCTTCCCGAAGGCAGTAATGATTAAAGAAGCAAGTTCTTCACCAATACGGTCTTGAGCCTCAACAGTTGCCGCACCAATATGCGGTGTACACGCAATTTTTGGATGAGACAAAAGCTCCTTACGTGGGTTTGGTTCGTTTTCAAAGACATCCAACGCGCAACCAGCAACATGCCCACTTTCAAGCGCTGCAAGTAAATCATCTTCATTGATTACTCCACCCCGCGCAGCATTCACCAAACGAACACCTTTTTTCATTTGTGCAAATTGTTCAGCCGCAATGACTGCAGAGCCATCCGCTTGTTTCGGCACATGGATCGAGATGTAATCCATTTCACCCAAAACCGATGCGAGTGAGGTATGTGGGGTTATCGTAGCTGTTGCATTTAAGCCATTTCCAAGTGGAATAGGTACGAGCACAGGATTGGATTTTTTATCAATGGCGATGACGTTCATTCCACAGCCCAACGCATACGAAGCTACACTTTGACCAATCCGCCCAAATCCTATGATTCCTAAAGTTTTACCTCGAAGCTCAACACCTTTCGCATAGTTTTTTTTCAAGGTGGAAAAGTCACCAGACTCCATTTGTTTGTAGGAATCGTTCAAAAAGCGTGACAAAGCAAAAAGATGTCCCATCACCAATTCGGCAACAGATTGAGACGAAGATGCCGGAGTATTAATGACTTGAATGCCTTTCTCACGCGCGTAGGTCACATCAATGTTGTCCATTCCTACGCCACCGCGTCCTATGAGTTTAAGGCCTGGACACGCGTCGATCACCTCTTTCCGCACTGTCGTTGCACTGCGGACCAAAATCATTTCGATGCCGTGTTCATTTACGGCACTTGCTAAATTTTCTTGGGCAACTTTTTCGGTGATTACAGTAAATCCAGCTTCTTCTAAAAGTGACTTTCCGAGAGCAGATATTCCGTCGTTCGCTAGTATTTTCATAGTCAAATATTTAAAGTCTATTAGCCATTTTTACGCGTAAACTCGCGCATTACTTCAACCAAAACCTGAACACTTTCAATCGGCAGGGCATTGTACATTGACGCGCGATATCCACCTGTTGAACGGTGACCTGGGAGTCCAACAATATCTGCTGATTTCCAAAGTTGGTCAAAAGCGGCTTGATGTGCTTCATCATTCAAAGTAAATGTCACATTCATTTTCGAACGGTCTTCTGTCGCTACACTGCCATTAAAGAGCGGATTGTTATCAATCTCGGTGTAGAGCATTGTTGCCTTCGCGTTGTTTTTTGCTTCCATCGCTTTTACCCCACCATTCGCCATTAAATTGCGCAGATTGAGCATGGCCACATATACACTGAAAACAGGAGGAGTGTTGAGCATTGATTCTTTCTCCACGTGTTGTTTAAGATCCAGATACGTAGGCATAAATGGAGAAGTCGATTTTCCGAGAACCTCATCTTTTACGATATACAAAGTTGCACCAGCTGGACCAAGATTTTTTTGAGCGCCAGCGTAGATTAGATCGAAATCAGCGACATTTATTTCTTTCGAGAAAATATCGGAGGACATGTCGCACACCAAAGGCAATTGAGTAGTTGGGAAGGCATGGAACTGCGTGCCGTAAATGGTGTTGTTTGATGTGAAATGAATGTAATCGGCATCAGACGGAATTGAATAATCTTTCGGGATATATGAAAACTTCTTGTCCTCAGAGGAGGCAAATACATTGACATCAATGCCTACTTTTTTCGCTTCCTTAATGGCCCCCGTTGACCAAGTACCGGTGTTCATGTAACCTGCTTTTTTGGTTTCACGCATC
>JBILBT010000160.1:0-7257 GCA_044353545.1 Crocinitomicaceae bacterium
AACATTCAGTGAAGAGTTTCCTGCGAGTTTAATGACATAATGGCATTGATCTAATATTTCCTTTGGAAGGCCCTCATGTTCAGCACCTAACAAATAAATCGCTCGCTTGGGATGATCAAATTGGTCTAGCATAATTGCATCATCGGTCAATTCGATACCCACCAAACGACAATCATGAGGTATGTTTTGGAGCAAATCGTCAAAGGATTTGTAATGAAAAAGTGGAATGCGCGCCCATGCCTTGACGACATCAGAAGCTTGTTTTTTATACCGATGATCCACAGTGAAAATGTAGGCTGCGCCAAGGATGTAGGCCGAACGCCAGAGCGTGCCTAAATTGTGCTCTGTCTTTCCACGAAACACACCAATGGCACAATATCCTTCAACATTCGTTGTCTTCATCTTACAAAAGTGCGAAGAATCGGCTGATTTCACGCGTGCTTTTTTCGCATCTTTGCCCTAAGAAAAAAGCCATGGAATTTATTGATGCCCAACTCGACGCCTATGTGTGCGCTCACTCTGAAAAGGAATCTGATGTTTTAAAGGAACTGAATCGACGAACTCATTTATCGGTGCTCTCACCACGCATGTTAAGTGGTCACTTTCAAGGTCGTGTGCTGAGCATGCTGTCACACATGATTCAGCCCAAAAGCATCCTAGAAATCGGAACCTACACAGGATATTCAGCACTTTGCTTGGCTGAGGGACTTCAAGAGGGAGGATTACTCACCACAATCGATGTAAATGAAGAGCAGGAAGAATTGGTGAATGAATACATTGAAAAGGCTGGGCTTGAAGCTCAGATTAATCACATTATTGGCGATGCCACTATAATTATTCCGACGCTAAATGATCAGTTCGACATTGTCTTTATCGATGCGGATAAACGCAATTACCTCAATTATTACCATTTGGTTTTCGATAAAGTGAGGTCGGGCGGATACATTATCGCCGATAATGTACTTTGGTCTGGAAAGGTAACTGGAGACTATGATCAACAAGATCTCGATACGCGAATCATTATGGATTACAACCGAATGGTACACGAAGACACCCGCGTTCAAGAGGTGCTTTTCCCAATTCGCGATGGATTGATGATTGCCCGGAAGAAGTAATTCGGGTTGATTGAATAGAATCCATGGAAGTAATCTACCACGACGAATACCTCGTAGCCATCAACAAGCCCCATGGTTTGTTGGTGCATCGTTCGCCCATTGCAGCAGATGCTTCTGAGTTCGCCATTCAACTTCTGAGGGATCAATTGGGGATGAAGGTGTACCCAGCTCATCGCCTCGATCGAAAAACAAGTGGGGTGTTGCTTTTTGCCTTGAGCGAAGACATGAATCGTGCGATGCAAGAGGCGTTCATGAATAAACAGGTGAAAAAGAAATACCTAGCTCTCGTGCGAGGATATACTCCAGCATCAGGTGTCATTGATTATGCTTTGACGAATGAAAAAGGAAAGATTCAAGAGGCAACCACGCATTACACCACATTGAAAAACTATGAGCTGCCAATCCCTATTGGGAATCAAGAAACTTCCCGCTATTCCTTGGTGGAAGTAAGGCCAGAAACGGGCAGAATGCATCAGATTCGAAAGCACTTTGCACACATTTTTCATCCAATCATCGGCGATCGTCCCCATGGCTGCAACAAGCAGAACAAATTATTTCTTGAGCAATGGAACATGAATACGATGTTGTTGCATGCTTTAGAAATTTCATTCGAACATCCTGTTAGCCTAGAATTGATGAAAATTAATGGTGAAATTCATGAAGACTTTAAACGTATTTTGTCTTTGTTTGAGAATTATATAGTTCTGAAAGAAGAGTGATTTTTTTAATAATTAGTAACCACAGTTGTCCGACTAAAACCACGTTTATGTTTTATCTAAAATTGCACAGTGTAGTTTTGGTCATTTTGAATTATGTGCAGGTTCTGTTCGCTCACCTCCATTGCTGAAAAGTCGCTGGGGCGGGATATCAAAAGCGAATTTTAGTGAACTTCTCTGGTATTGACACCTGCGTTTTAGCTTAGGAAGCATGTATAAACCACCCCTTGCCCCTCCACGAGGGGATTTTTATTTTTTTTCTTGTTGAGTTTCAACTCACCAAACATTCATAATTAGTCATTCGACCTTAATTTTTAATTTTTAATTCTAAAGTAAGCCCCCAATAAACAAAGCCCCAAGCACCAATAAACAAATGCCAACCACCCGTTTAATTCCATTCAAGGTAGTTTTCTGTATCATTTTTTTTCCGAAGTATGTTCCAATAAATGCGAAAACAATTCCTGTCAACAAAACACCTTTGATTCCGGAGAGTTGCGTAAAATTCAAGGATGCGGAATACACCGAAATTCTGGAAACATCAATGATCAAGGCAATGGCGTTAGAAGTGCCCAGAAATTGATCTTTTGTTAAATCAGTTTTAGTGAGAAAGGCGGAGCGAAATGCACCTTGGTGGCCTGATATCCCTCCAAAAAAACCACTCAGTACTCCGCCGAGTGGCATCCATTTTTTGTCCATCTGCCAATTGCTAAAGCGAGGATCAAGATCAAACCAAGCGAAGAAAATCATGAGGCAGCCAAGCACAAGTTTCATAACGCTGATCTGACATTCATGACTACCGAGATGATAATTGTGGATAACAGGCATCTTCCCAATCCAGCCGAGCAATAAACTTCCGCCCAATGCTGCGATCAATGCAGGTATTCCAAAGCGAATCAAGGTTTGCACATGAATGTGCCGATAGAGCATTCCAAATTTGAAAATGTTGTTGGAAAAATGCACAATTGCAGTGGCGCCAATCGCCAAAGGCAAAGGAAAAAACAAGCTGAAAACGGGTAGCATGAGGGTTCCGAGTCCAAAACCAGAAAAAAAGGTTAATGTAGCGCCGAAAAGTACCGTCAATGCAACGAGGATGTACTCCATATCCGTATTTTTACGGCAAAATAAGAATTTTTAAAAGTTCAATCTAAATTAAAAAGTGAAAATGTCACAAAGGGAAATTGACTTGCGCAGTGATACGGTAACGAAACCAACACGAGAAATGCTCGATGTGATGTTTGCAGCTCCCGTTGGAGATGATGTTTTTTCAGAAGATCCAACAGTGAACGAATTGCAGCGCTTTGCAGCCGATATGTTTGGAATGGAGGCAGCACTTTTTTGTTCATCAGGAACACAAACGAATCAAATTGCGATCAATGTTCATGTGCAGCCCGGCGGTGAGGTCATTTGTCATGAAGAAAGTCACATATACAAATATGAAGGTGGAGGAATTGCCCGAAATTCAGGCGCTTCAGTGCGCTTATTGAAAGGTGACCGTGGAAGACTAACGGTGGAGACAATTTCGCAATGGATCAACAATCCGGATGATGTACACTTTCCTTTGACCCAATTGGTGAGCTTGGAAGATACTGCCAATCGCGGGGGTGGCGCAGTGTACGACTTTGAAGAAATTAAACGCATACGTCAGTTTTGTATCGAGCACAAGTTGCCGCTTCACTTGGATGGTGCACGGTTGATGAATGCTCTGGTTCGCACCGGAATCAATCCAAAAGAGTATGCGTCACAATTTGACTCCATTTCGCTTTGTCTTTCAAAAGGATTGGGCGCACCTGTCGGTTCTGTGCTGATAGGGTCAAGCGATTTTATTAAGAAAGCGCGACGAGTTAGAAAGGTTTTTGGAGGTGGAATGCGTCAAGCGGGAATCATCGCCGCAGGAGGATTGTATGCCTTGAAACACAACGTTGAACGATTAAAAATCGACCATGACAATGCATCAGTATTGGAGGAAACGTTGAACCAATTGTCTTGGGTAAAAGAAGTCATGCCGGTTCAAACAAATATTGTGGTGGCCATTCTAAATGACGCTTCACAGCGAGATGTGGTGATTGAAAAGTTGGCGAATGAGCAGATTAGAATCATGGCCTTTGGCCCTGGGATGATACGCATGGTGACGCACTTGGACAATTCAAGCGAGGACATTCAACGTGTATCCGAAGTATTGAAAAATCTAGAAGTGTAACATGAAGCTCTTGTTTATTCTTATTGGAATTGGTTTATTGATTTCATGCGGCGGCAAGAAAGAAAAAGTCTTGGACATGGATGACATCAACCCGAAAGCATCAAACGATGAGGAGGGGAAGAAAGGTCAAAAGGAAGATGTGATCAACTACGGATTTGACATTTGGCTTGCCGAAAAAGCGGGAATTACCGTGATGGAAATCGATACACTAGGAGAGCCGATGTTCGCAGATCGCTTTCAACCAAAATCTTTCAAAAAACTGCATTTACAGATGAAAGAGGGTGTCATCTTCTTTGGACAATGGACCTTTAAGGATTCATTGCGCACCATGAATGCCTTCTTCAATTGGTTGGATTGCTTCGGTGAGAATTGTAAATCACATAAGTATTTGGCTGAAGAGAAGTACCAGACGGATCCCATGTTGATTTTTCTAAACGACACCTCTTTTACATACATTTCATCAGCACTTGCTTTGGACGAAAAAAAATGGCAGAAGTACCTGTACCTGCAGCATGAAAATGACCTTTGGGATCTTGTTATCATTCAGAAAAAGCAGCGAAAAGCGCAGTGGTACGAATACAACATTGACCCCCTAAAAAAAGAAGACACACTATTTATTAAACGAACCCAAAAACTATGAAAATCATTAACCGAGGATATCTGAGCATAACGCCATTGGCACCGTTTCACGAATGGGTAAAAACCTTCGAAGACGAGGATGCATTTGGCATTGATGAAGTCATCGAAGCAAATCTCTACCTCATTACTGAAGATTTCTTTGATACTGAACCACTTGTTGAACAGCACTTCAAGAAAATTTTCGCCAACGAATTGTCAATGATTACGGAGAACGAAGAAGACTGGCCACAAGACCGAAGTATGGAGGTTTTCTTGCAATGGTTCCAACTGGACTTTGGTACAACCGTTTTTGATGTGGAGAAAAGCGACCTAAAAGCTGAAAGGGTTTAAATAATTACGAATTACGAATTACGAATTAAGTTTCGAGACTAATCCATTCGAAGTTAGATGAAGTCTTAATCTCTTAATGTCTATTGACTTCAATGGTGACTTCGAGACTTCCTTCGGAACATCACGTGTCCGTATTCTAAGACTTCTCCAAATTTTTTATGCAGCGAATTTGTAAATTTCAACATATTTTGAATTTCTATTTGCGCAAGCAAAAATTCTACTCACAAGTTTGTTACGAACGGCATTGATAGTTGACATCTTACTTTTCCCTTCACTGATTCTCCGTTGATAGTAGATTTTAAGCTCTGGATTATGAGTTATACTTGAAATTGCTGCCATGGTGAGTAATGATTTGAGGTCTTTATTTCCCAAATTGCTGATCCTGTTCTTCCCTCGATAGCTAGTTCCTGAACTGTGTTCGAATGGAGCAATCCCAGCATAGCATGCCAATTGTCTGGATGTTTCAAAAGATGTGAAATTTCGGGTAATCACAATCATTGTGGCTGCTAGGATTGGACCAACGCCTTTGATGCTCGAAATATTTTCAAAAGTGTTTTTTAGAGCTTCGTCCGAATAAATTATTTCCTGAATTTGTTTCTCAACCTCTTTTATTCCCTTTTTCAAGGCGGTCATTATTTCTGCTGTTACCTGCTCTATTTGATCGTATCCTTTTGATTCATTAATCTTTCCGAATTCTTTTCGGTGCATTTTAAAACTGGCTAGCTTCTTAACTAAGTTGCTTCTGAATGATATGTGCATTTGAAGTTCTTGAATCGCATCTGAAGCAAGTTCTGTTGGCTTTAACGCATAATGATTTTGAAATATGTACTTGGCGATCTCCTTGGCGTCAGTTTTATCTGATTTCCCTCGTTTTAAGCCCATTGAACGCTTGATAGCAAGGCCACTCACGATATAAATCACCTGGTCATTCTTCTTAAGAAAAACTGCAAGTTCCAGTGAGTAAATACCCGTGTGCTCAAAGCAAAAAAGCAATTCTTCATTCTTTCTGCATTGCTTCCGGATCCAAGAAAACATGGAAAGGTGACCCTTTGAATCATTGCTAAAAACGCAATGAAGGTTTTTCACATGCAAGTGGACATCTAAAGTCAACTTAGAAACATCAATTCCAACAAATTCTTTGATTCCAACAAATTCTTTGATAAGTTCATTTTTCATACATTTGTTTTTAAGTAAAATGGTTGCATTTGAACCAAGACTCTTAATAGACCCTAACGTCTAAAATTCTAACCGGTTCTGTGCAATATCCGAATCTTAGGAAGGAGACTAAAACGGACAATAGGACTTAATTCCTAGCCGCGGTGATAGTTCACTCCTTCCTTTGAATCGGAAATTATTAGAAATAATTCTAATGAGCAAATCTAAGAGCCGTGGTGGAGTCACCGAAGTATGAGCAAGTCTTAAGATCTTAAAGTCTTAAAATCTTGATGTCTATTGACTTTGTAAACATTTCCGTCCGTCACGTGTTATTCTAAAAAAGCATTTACATGAAAACAGTTGTCATTATCACATCGATACTTTTAGGAATTATGATTCTCGCACAGGCATTTATTTACACAAGCGCAAAAAGAACCGAACAGCACAAATACGTCGTGCTCAAAAAGTTTGACAAATTTGAAGTGCGACAATATGCTCCTGCAATGTTTTCTAGTGTGAAAATGGTGTCCGATTCGTATGAAGCAACCTCAAGCAACGGATTTAGAACCTTGGCAGGATACATTTTTGGAGGCAATGAGAAAAATGAAAAAATTGCTATGACATCTCCAGTGGTGATGGAAATAGGAGATACAACAAGGATGTCATTTATGGTGCCTTCAAATATGTCGAAGGAAGACCTGCCAAAACCAAACAATGGTCGAGTTTATTTCGAAGAGCAGGGACAGAAAATCATGGCAGCAATCGAATTCGGCGGCTGGGCCGATGATCAAAATATTGAAGAATATACCAATAAGCTTAAGGCTTTGTTGAAAGAAAATGGGTTGAACTACACAGGAAAATTCAGTTACCTAGGATACAATCCACCTTTTCAAGTCATCGCACGACGCAACGAAATTGTTGTGGAGCTGGAGGGATTTGAGAAGTAATTATTAGTTACTAATTACTAATTACTAATTACTAATTCACTAGTGTCCGATAAAACTTTTTAAAAAAAAGCGGGATTTCCCGCAAAGGATTTCCCGCTTTCATGTAATTTGGTTTTGCACAACTAAATCACATGAATAAAAGTAGCTACTTTTTTGGA
>JBILBT010000161.1:0-7180 GCA_044353545.1 Crocinitomicaceae bacterium
ATGGATCTGCCTCTTCTGGTTTGCCAGTACTTACTGCACAAAACCCACACGAGCGGGTGCAAATGTTTCCAAGTATCATAAATGTAGCTGTGCCTTCTCCCCAGCATTCGCCCATGTTTGGACAATTACCACTTTCACAAATCGTATGCAGCTTATGCTCGTCCACCAAGGCGCGTACCATGCGGTAGTTTTCTCCAGTTGGAAGTTTTACGCGCAACCATTTCGGTTTTTTTATCCGAATCTCCGAGTTGTCTTTTTGTATAGATTCACTCATAGTATCTAATTTATTGTCTCCACATTTATTTGAACCATTGAAGACGAACATTTGTTTATGATGTCTCGCTGTCTTCGAAAAGACCTATCTTTGCGAGGTTGATTAAAATCGACAGGCAAAAATACGATTAAAAGCACTTCTGATGGTTACCTCTAAAGTAGAATATCTCGGTCAATTGCGCACAGAATGTGTTCATCTTGCTTCGGGTACACGGATCATTACAGATGCACCCCTTGATAATCATGGGAAGGGAGAGGCGTTTTCACCAACAGATTTGGTGGCGACAGCCTTTGCATCATGTATGATTACAATCATGGGAATTTATTGTGAATCTCATGGGATTGATTTCAAGCATGCGGAGGCAACAGTTGAAAAAGTAATGTCTTCCGCCCCGCGACGCATTGGTCAATTGATTGTGCACATTGATTTGACAGGTAACGGTTGGGATGACGCCACAGCAGATAAAGTAATTCGCGCAGGAAAGGCGTGTCCGGTTGCTCAAACATTGGGCGACAATGTAGAAGTAGATATAGAATTTAAATGGTGATGATGGAACAAAGACAACGATTTGAGAGAAGGAAAGATCCGGAGGATGTAATTTACGGTGTGAGATCTGTGATTGAAGCTATTGAGGCCAATCGCGAAATCAACCGAATTCTCATTCTTAAAGGAATGCAAAAGGAGTTGTTCATGGAGCTCAAAGAATCGTTGAAAGGGAAAGATTATCCGCTACAATTTGTGCCAACTGAAAAATTGGACCGCATTACGGCGGGCAATCATCAAGGTGTAATTGCTTATGTCGCTCCTATCGAATATGCTGTTATTGAAACGCTTATTGAAGAAAAACTCGAAAAAGGGGAGAAGCCGTTCATTCTTGTCCTCGACCGAATCACAGACGTTCGAAATTTTGGTGCGATTGCTCGAACAGCTGAATGTCAGGGTGTAGATGCCATTTTAATTCCATCAAAGGGCTCTGCTTTAGTGACTGCCGACGCGGTTAAAACATCTGCTGGTGCCTTGAATCGCATTCCAGTTTGTAAAACAGACGATTTGAAAAACAGTTTGTTTTATTTGCAGCAATGTGGATTGCGCATCGTTGCTTGTTCGGAGAAATCGAATATTCCTTTGTACGAGGTAAATCTTCGCGGCCCTGTGGCCATTATACTCGGTTCAGAGGAAAATGGAATCACCTCAGATTTGCTGAATTTAGCGGACATCAAAGCGCGTATTCCGTTGCGTGGAGAGATAGCTTCCTTAAATGTGGGTGTGGCCGCAGGGATGATCCTTTATGAAAAGACTCGTCAAGAACTTCGAGACTAAAAGCTCCTCTCAAGATTTAAAAATCCAAGGCAACAAGGCTGGAATTTGATTGAGTTCGCGAATGCGCCATTCACTTGACTTTTCATCAAATCTATGTTCAGGATCAAAGTGAATGGTATGCATGCCGACCGCATTGGCACCCAAAATGTCTATTTCATAATCATCACCAATCATAACAGACTGAGCGGAATTGCAATTGGCTAAGCGCATGGCATGATGGAAAATGTCTTTGTCTGGCTTGTTTTTACCGATATCTTCTGAGCAGATCAATTCTTGAAAATAGGGAGCCAAGCCACAGTTTTCAATCTTTACGGTTTGTACTTCTCGAAATCCATTGGTAATCATGTGAAGTTGATGCCCCGATTCCTTCAATTCTTGAACGGTCTCTAAGGCATTTGGGAACATCGCTGTTTGGATAGGAGACAATTCCACGTATCCATCTGAAAGTCGTTCAATGACTGTTTCGTCGTGAACACCAAAGCTGGCTAAGGCCTTTCTAAATCGTTCGCTGCGCAAAACTTCTTTACTCATCTTTCCGTCGCCATAGAGTTTCCAAAGGATTGTATTGTGCTCCTTGTATTCGGTGTGAAAGGCATGGAAGTCCTCGATGTCCAACTGCAGCTTCAGATCATGAAAGAGAATGTGAAGGGCAATCTCAGAATTTTTTTCAAAATCCCATAGCGTCCGATCAAGGTCAAAGAAGAGATGAATGTTGCTCACGATTAAAACAATAGATAAGCGACGCTCGTCATAATAAGTGAGTTTATAGCCATGCCGAGAACAATCAATGGAAATGTTTTATGTTGTTTCCCATAGAATTTGGCTACAATAATGCTTCCTATCGGCACGGATAAAAAGAAAGGTGCCCAAAAGCAAATTCCGTAAATACCGAGTTTCTGTTTGATGCGGATGATGAACTTGTTGGTTTTGGAAAACTTCTTTTTTACTGGAATAGCAATGATCCCTTGGCGTTCTAGTTCTTCCTGTTTTTTAACCTTTCGATTGTGAGAGAATTTCATCACCAACTCACTAAAAAAGTAGAATATGGCAGCACCAAAGGTTCCTCCTGCAAAAGCTGCTAGAAATGTTTCCCAAAAAGGGAGTCCCAGGCCATTCCCCGCAAAAGGAGCAAACAAGAACTTTACCGTTGCGGTAAAAAAGACGGTTAAAAGGGATCCCCAAGCCATAAATACTAATATTTTTCTCCGTATGCTAAATCACCTGCATCACCTAGTCCCGGAACGATGTAAGATTGTGCGGTTAGCTCAGCGTCGATTGCTCCAACCCAAATGTCTGTGGTGTCTGGAAGATTTTTACGAACATAGTCCAAGGCATCGGGAGTTGCAATGGCAGAGGCAATGATGACTCGTTTTGGTTTTCCTTGCTTCAAAAGCGCTTTGTAAACAGCGACCATTGAGCTACCTGTAGCTAGCATTGGGTCGCTAATGATCACAATTCGGTTTTCAAGGTTCGGTGAGGCCAGGTATTCGACATAGATTTCAAAATCTTCTGCCGTCGTATGTTTTCGATACGCCGAGATAAACGCACTTTCTGCACCATCAAAATAATTGAGCAATCCTTGGTGCATCGATAAGCCAGCGCGCAAAATTGTAGCCAACACGGGTTGTTCTTCAATCAATGTCGTGTTTGCAATGCCCAAGGGTGTTTCCACCTCTGCAGCGATGTATTTCAAGGTCTTCGAAAGTTCGTACGCTAGCACTTCGGAAATACGCTCCATATTTTTCCGAAAACGCATCGAATCTTTTTGAATTTCTGCACTTCGAATTTCCGCAATGAAATGGTTGAAAATTGACTGTTGAGAAGAGAGGTTGTGTACCATAAACTGAGATGCTTTGCCATAAAAGTACAGATTTTCAAAAACTTTAAGCGACCAAAATTGTATTAATATGGAGAAAGCAGGCATTCAGTAAAAAGGTGCGCTTTATTTTCGGTAATTTTGCCCCAATGTCTGAGAAAAAAAGTCTGAATTTTTTAGTTTTCAAACGCTTGTTGGCGAATACAAAACCGTATAAAAGGATTTTGTTCCTGTCAGTGGCCTGTACTATTCTTCTCTCATTTCTTGGTCCTCTGCGTCCCTTGTTGATTGGACAAATGGTTGATCGCTTCATGGTGCAGTCGAAGCAGCCAGATATGTTGGTCATTTGGACCTTTATGATTATTGGTTTGCTTGTTCTGGAGTCTTTCCTTCAGTTTGCCGGAATGTTTTTTTCGAATCTTCTCGCTCAATCGGTCATCAGGGATTTACGCACACGTATTTATGGACATTTACTTCGGTTCCGCATGCAGTATTTCGACAAAACGCCCATCGGTTCGTTGGTGACGCGTGTTGTGTCTGATTTAGAGGCAATAACAGAGGTTTTTTCGTCTGGAATTTTAGAAATTGCTGGTGACTTTCTCGCGTTAATTGTTGTGCTTTCGTTGATGTTTTGGACCAATTGGCAATTGACCTTGATGACACTGTTGCCCATTCCATTTTTGCTCATTGCCACACGTATTTTTGCCCGTGCCATGCAGAAGTCATTTCAGCTCGAACGAACGCAGGTAAACAAATTGAACACCTTTGTGCAAGAACATTTGTCGGGAATGTCCATTGTGCAGTTGTTTAACCGTCAAAAACATGAATATACAGTATTCGAGGAAATCAATAAAGGACATCGGCAAGCACACGTGAATGCTGTTTGGGCGAATTCGATCTTCTTTCCGGTGGTAGAAATGTTGAGTTCCTTGTCGATTGCTTTCTTAATTGTTTGGGGCGCTGTGATGGCAGGAGGAACCTCCCAAAAAGAGGTGGAATCGATGTACGGTCAGATTTTTTCCTTTACCTTATGGATTGGTCAATTGTACCGACCTATACGCATGTTGGCCGACAAGTTTAATGTGCTTCAGCGAGGAACTGTGCGCGCTGAACGGGTGTTTGAGATTTTAGACATGGATGAGTTTGTTCAAGAGCAAGGGAAAAATGATCATTGTGTATTCAATGTGCCCATTCGATTTGACAATGTTTCCTTTGCTTACACGAATGAGCAGTACGTGCTGAAGGAGATCAATTTAGAAATTAAACCAGGATCAACCGTAGCATTTGTTGGGGCAACAGGTTCGGGAAAAACCACTATGGTGAATATGCTCGGGCGATTTTATGAGTACAAACAGGGTACAATTCATATTGGTGATGTCGAATTGAGAGACATTGAATTGAATTATTTAAGAAGTAAAATCGCCGTTGTCTTGCAAGATGTGTTCTTGTTTTCCGACAGTATCCATCGGAACATTACCTTGGGTTCACCCGAGATTACACGTGAACAGGTGGTGCAGGCTGCCAAGGCTGTGGGGGCTGATGAGTTCATTTGTCAACTTCCCGGAGGATATGATTATGTGCTTGGTGAACGTGGGGGCGTTTTGTCTGTTGGACAACGTCAGTTGATTTCATTTGTTCGTGCCTTTGTATACAACCCTGAAATTTTGATTTTAGATGAAGCCACATCAAGTGTGGACAATGAGTCTGAGGTCTTAATTCAAAATGCGACAGAAACCTTGACAAAAGGAAGAACATCCATTGTGATTGCTCACCGTTTGTCCACGATCCGCTCGGCGGATTTGATTGTAGTCATGGACAAAGGCAGAATTGTTGAGCAAGGTACGCATGCAGAATTATTGATCAAAGATGGATACTACCGTAAGTTGCATGACATGCAGTTCTCGGAAGATGACACAGAAGAATAGACCATGACGAGATTAAAGATAGGCGGAGTTCCGGAGCATTTCAACTTGCCATGGAGAATGGCCATTGAGAAAGGGAAATTTGCAGAGGTGGGTATTGATGTCCATTGGAGCGATATGAATGGAGGTACGGGACAGATGATTCGTGGCCTTGAATCGGGTTCAATAGATGTAGCGGTATTGCTTACCGAGGGAATCACGCGCGCCGTGCTCCAAGGATTGAAAGCACGCATCGTTCAGGTGTATGTAAAAACACCATTGCAATGGGGGATTCACGTTCCCTATCATTCAACTATTGAACATGTACACGATATTACCAATCCAACTTTTGCCATTTCGCGCGAAGGTTCAGGTTCACATTTAATGGCTTATGTGCTGGCGGATCGTGAAAAATGGGATGCGTCTTCGTTGAATTTTAATGTTGTAGGAGATATTTATGGCGGACTTTGGTCTCTTCAACACGATCAAGCACAGATTTTTTTGTGGGAGAAATACACGACCTTTCCTTTTGTCGAGCAGAAGAAATGTAAACGTGTAGGAGAGGTGCTAACGCCATGGCCCTGTTTTGTGATTGCTGTGCGTGAGGATGTATTGGAAAACCACGGTGCACTTATTTCAGAAATGTGTAAGGTTGTAAATACCAGCGCCCGAAATTTAAAAAACGATTCCTCTGCTGCGGAAGTATTCTCATGGCGCTACAACATTCCATTAGAGCAGACTAAATTGTGGTTAGCCGATACTGAATGGAATGATCATGAGGGCATTCGAAAAGAAGAATTGGAAGGTGTGGTGAACACACTCACTGACCTTTCACTGATTTCAAAAGTACAAGCTGATTGTTGGGAGGAAAAATTAATGATGAATAACCAATATTAAATTGACAAGAATGAAAACTGGAGTGCTACTTATCCAACTCGGAACACCCGATAGTCCTAGCGTAGGAGATGTTCGCAGGTATTTATCTGAATTTTTAAATGACCCACGTGTCATCGATATTCCTTGGTTGGCTCGGAAAATATTAGTGAATGGAATCATCGTGCCTTTTCGAGCTCCAAAATCCGCGAAGATTTACAAAGAACTTTGGGAAAATAGCGGTGGTGTATCGCCATTGATGACACACACGAAGCGTCTTGTCGAATTGGTTTCCGATCGCTTTAAAGGACAAGATGTGACCATAGAAATGGCAATGCGCTACCAAAATCCATCCATGGACAAAGTGCTGGAACGCATGCATAGCGCCAATTACGATCAAATCATCATTATTCCTTTGTTCCCACAATATGCAAGTGCGTCGACAGGTTCCGCAATTGCTAGAGCAATGGAAATCATACAAAAATGGTGGGTCATTCCCGAAGTAAAAATTGTGAGTCAATTTTGGAATCATGAGGGATACATCGACGCTGTGGTTGATCGCGCCAAGCAATTTGATTTCAAAGAGTACGACCACATCTTATTCTCCTACCACGGATTACCTGAGCGTCAAGTGGATAAGGTGTATGAGGACACAGACCTTTGCGGAGATCAGCCATGTGAGACTGAAGTGAACGAGAAAAATAAGTTTTGCTACAAGGCAACAAGTTACGCTACCACACGCTTGATTGCAGAGCGTTTGGGTTTGAAAGAAGAAGACTATACGGTATGCTTTCAATCGCGCTTGGATAAGAAGTGGTTGACTCCTTTTTCTGATAAAGTTGTTGAAGAATGGGCGAAAAAAGGCGCAAAGAAATTGTTGGTTTTTAGTCCAGCTTTTGTGGCCGATTGCTTGGAAACCGTTATTGAAATTGGCAGCGAGTACCAAGAGATCTTTGAGGAGCATGGTGGAGAGAAGGTTCAACTGGTTCCAAGTTC
>JBILBT010000162.1:0-7177 GCA_044353545.1 Crocinitomicaceae bacterium
GTTTCTCGCTCAATCCATAGTGCTTCAAGATAAGTTGTGCTTCTATCGTTGTTTTTTCAAGAAGATTGATTCCAAAGCGTTCCGATAAATAGTGGCGTAAGATGAAAGAAAGTTCACTGTAGTGTTCCTTCAATTCGTTCTTTTCCCAAAGCCGTTTCTGCTCGAGTTGTAAAATGGATTGAAGCGTCTTTTGTTTTAGCGTAAGGAGAATTTCCTCATTCGGGGTTTCCTTTTTTCGTCGAAAGAACCAAAAAATCAATGCTAATAATCCAATAATGGAGAGCACTGCCCATCCCCATTTTTTGAGGATAGAAACGAGGACAGAAGGTTCTTCAGGCAAATCTGTATATGTTTCTTCAATGTCGTAAATTTTTCCGCCTTCCTTTTGGATCACCAAACGCGCCTTCAATTCTGTTCCTGGCAGTGTTACATCTGCATCGTTGATGTTTACCTTTTGAGCGGCGAGCTGATAAATCCCCTCGTCCCAAGGGACCAATACATAGCTGCCTTTCCAAAATTTCTTTCCCTTGATGACCACAACGGTATCGAAGAACGCTCCACTAATTTCTATGTCTGTAGAGGAAACAGCGCTGGTGTCACCTGACTTTGTTGCGGGGAAATTTCCTTTTCTCGGGATGTGGATGTAGCTTGCGTCTTTCGGAAGTGGAACAAGGTAGGTCAAGGTCACCTTAGTACCGATGAGTACATCGTTTCGCGATAAGGTACTCGATGGAGCTTGCGAAACAGCAATATTTCCAAGCAGCATAAACATGAATAGTCCAATCAGTCCTCTCATCAGCGATGTTTAAAGAGTGTAATGAGCGGACGAATGATGTCATCGTCTGTTTTGAGGATGACATTGTCGATGCCACTGCGGTTAAAGGCCTGTGTCAATTGGTGTTCGCGTTCTTGATATTGCGCCGCATAGCGCTCTCGAACGTTTTCATTGCTCGAATTGACCCAACATGTGCTGTTTAACTCCGCATTGAAAAGTGAAACAATTCCCAAATCTGGGAGGATTTCTTCAGCTTCATCTTTCAATCGAATGGCGATCGTATCGTGTCGCTTCGCGGTGAGTCGCATGCCATCTATGAAGTTGTGCTCATCTGTAAAATCACTGATGACGAAACTAATGGTTCGTTTTTTTTGCGTGTTGCGCAAGAATTTTAATCCTTCGTTCAGGTCCGTTCCTTTCGATGTCGGCACGAAACTCATCAATTCTCTTAGGATAAGTAAAGTATGTTTTTTTCCTTTTTCTGGAGCGATGTACTTTTCGACCTTGTCGCTCATGAAAAGCGCACCTACTTTATCGTTGTTTTCGATGGCTGAAAAAGCCAAAATAGCAGCAATTTCCAGCGCCAAATCGCGTTTCGTGCGCTCGGTAGTCCCAAAATCGGTGGATCCCGAGATGTCAATGAGCAGCATGATCGTCAACTCGCGTTCTTCATTGAACACTTTTACGAAAGGCTCATTGTAGCGCGCAGTGACGTTCCAATCAATCGTTCTGATTTCATCGCCAAAATGGTAATCCCGAACTTCGCTAAATGCCATTCCTCTTCCCTTAAAGGCCGAATGGTATTCGCCAGAGAACATGTGCTTGGTCAATCCTTTTGTTCGGATCTCTAAGCGACGGATTTTTTTTAGAAGTTCGGATGTTTCCACGCGATTCAATTAGGGCACTTCTACCTTGCTGATGATGCGCGATAGTATTTCTGTGGCGTTCATGTTTTCGGCTTCCGCCTCATAGGTCAGTCCAATTCGATGGCGCATCACGTCGGGCGCAACGGCGCGAATGTCTTCAGGCACCACATACGCTCTTCCATTTAAAAAGGCGTGTGCCTTTCCAGCTAGCGCAAGGTTGATGCTCGCTCGCGGGGAACATCCATAAGAAATCATTGGACTAAGAAATCCAAGACCATATTTTTCAGGTTCGCGCGTTGCGAATACGAGGTCGACGATGTATTGTTCAATTTTCTCGTCCAAATAAACTTCACGGACAAGAGCACGAGCACGCGAAACATCCTCTGCTTTCATGACGTTTACACACGATGGCAATCCTCCCGAGGCAATATTGCCACGTATGATTTGTTTTTCTTCTTCCTTGCTTGGATAACCGAGAATTACTTTAAGCATAAATCGGTCAACTTGCGCCTCAGGAAGTGGATAGGTTCCCTCTTGATCAATAGGGTTCTGTGTGGCCAAGACCAAGAAGGGGCTCGGTAAAGCATAGGTGGTGTCACCAATCGTAATTTGTTGTTCTTGCATGGCCTCGAGCAAAGCGCTTTGCACCTTTGCGGGTGCGCGATTGATCTCATCTGCCAAAACGAAATTTGCGAAAATAGGCCCCTTTTTTACCGTAAATTGCTCACTTTTTTGGTTGTAAATCATGGTTCCTGTGACATCGGCAGGCAATAGGTCTGGGGTAAATTGAATGCGACTAAACTGCACATCAATCGCCTCAGAAAGTGTTTTGATGGCAAGTGTCTTGGCGAGCCCAGGAACTCCTTCGAGCAATACGTGTCCATCAGCGAGAAGGGCAATGAGCAAACGATCAATCATGTAGCTTTGCCCGACGATGACTTTAGCAATTTCCTCTTTCAAGTGTTTAATGAGGATAAATTCCAATTGAATTTTATCATGTATTCCCCGCAATGCCTCAGCTGGAGTAGTTGTGATGCTTGAATTCTCGTTCATTTTAATTTTTTGTGCGAATCACACAAAGTTCACAAACATTCACCCCATGACCTTTGGAAGTGCTGTTAATTCTTGTTAATATTGTGTAGCTAACCACTTAACGATGATGAATAAACGAACCTGTCTAGAGTGCAGTCATGTATTGACTGGACGCAGGGATCAGAAATTTTGTTCTGACCACTGCAGAAACACCTTCAACAACCGAAAAAATGAAGATGCCACAGAACACATGCGGCGCGTCAACAACATTTTGCGGAAAAACCGACTGATCCTTAAAGGATACCTTGCTGAAGAAAAGATAAAAGTACATGGCATTCGACTTGTTGATGAAGGCTTTAATTTTCATTATTTCACCAATACCTACCGCACTCGTGAAGGCATCGATTATTTCTTCTGCTACGACCATGGGTATATTCGTGAGGAAAACGAGGTGTACCGCATTGTGCTGAAGCAGGATTCACTTCGCTAAGTGTTGATTCCCATTATTTTCTGAAAACTGAAATTGAACTTTAAATTAAAAGTGTTCTTTTGCAGTTGGAATGGGAGCGTTCGGAATAAAGGCACAAGTGAAGAAGGGGATGAGCAGAAGATTGCTGCTCGTTTGTTCCTTGCTGTTCAGTTTTTCCGTGTTTTCTATGACAAAAGAAGAGCAGTCGACCATCACGTCTATTGAGAATAGGATTCAATCGGGCCAACTCAAGAGGGCAGAAGGGCTCTTGCTGCAAATCATTCATTCGAAGTCTGGTTCACTGGAAGCGCGGTATGCCTACCAAAAATTGTTGTCTAAGGTTTTTTTGCATCAACAGATTTTTGATAAATACCTCAACAGTTGTGATCAAGCACTGAAGGTTGCACGGCGTCTAGACCCAATCTATGTCTCTGAAGTTTATGCGAACAAAGCCTATTATTGGCACTACATGATGTGGTCAGACAGTGCTTTGGTGTACTCCAATAAAGCCATGGACCTGTTTCGAAAGAATCGTTCGTATATGGAAAAAATTGACGTGCCTTTTATGTACGAGGTCTATGCGATTACGTATTTGTATAGAAATGACAGAATCAAACCAAGCGCCTATTTAGATGTCCCTATTGCTGATTTCAAACGAAAGCAGTTTCAGTGGTTCGATTCGGCTATTTATTACCAGCAAAATTTTCCGTTCAAGTTTACAAGTGATCTTTCCATGCTTTATCGATCCTATGCCAATCGTTGGTTGGACATCGTTTCGGGCGAAAAGAGTAATCCAAACTCGCCGCTTCAGATTGTTGCGTTCAATAAAGCAAACGACTTGTACGATAAAGGAATTGCATGTTTAAAGCCTTGGCATCGGAATGATTGTTTGACCTTGTCGGGATTAAAAGGAGCCATTCATACCTATACGAAGAAATACAAGGAAGCGGATGACATTTTTAAACATGCACTGAACAATGTGCCTCGAAAAACACTTTTCGATCGTTCTAAAGTCGCCTTTCAGCCTTTGATGGTTTTTCTCACGTTTTATACCCGAAACACCTTGAGTTTGACCTACGACAGCAAGTCAATCGATGCACAAATTGATATCTTGCGGATGCTTCGTTCCGATTTCTGGCGAAGTTTTGATGCGAAAAATGATTTGCCTTATGATCCCTACCGCACCTCACCCTACATCAATCTATTTAGCTTGTATGCGATAAAATCCAAGTACGAGGCAAATGGAAGGGCGGATTTCTCTGCTGCTGTATCGTACCTGATTACCTTGAAGAGTTATTTTCATTTTTTAAAGAGTTGGCCAGATCAAACCTTTCAATCCATTCCGATTGTGCATGCCGCATTCATTCAAAAACGATTGAAAAAGAATGAATGTTACTTGTTGATGCAAAGTGACAATGATCTTTTGGATGGAAAAAAAATCTTGATTACACGATCAAAAATCACCTTTGTGAATTCTAACAATAGTGGGTATTTAAATGATCGAAATTTCGTCGCGCTTGATTTCAAAACCTTTCGCAGAATGAGTTACCATGATTTCTCGGTGAACTTTTCAGATGTGCTAAGGGTTTTCCCGAAGATGAAAAAAGTATACATCAGCTATGACGACAAGAATCCATACGAGATGATGCTGAAAGACACCTCGGCCTCGGGGTTTTCGAATGCCCAATATCTCGGAAACACCATCAATTTTGTACGTGTATACAATCCAATCACCTATTTCAAAGGCGAAAGGTTACTTCAGCCAAGTCGCATGGATGTTCGTTTTTTACGCCAAAAGGATGGGACAAAGTTGCCTTTTATGAATGAGTTTTTTGATCAGTTTGAAACACGCTTAGACTATGCGAAAAGTGCTTATTCTGGCGATTTGAAAAAAAGCCTTTACCCCTCAGGGATTTTCCACCTTTATGGTCATGGAGAATTTACTATGGACGAAAAGGCGAACACTCCAGCTTTTCAGTTGCGTTATTTCTTGTCGAATGGCGCAAAATCAGAACGGCGGTTAACGGGCGAGTTTCCGGTGCACCGCGATTTAGTGGTCTTGAACAACTGTTTTTCGGGCTATGCGAATTTTTTAGTCAATGAATTCAACCGGTCGATTCCTTTACGCATCTTGAGCAACGGCGCAAAAGCAGTACTCGTTTCTCCATCTAAAGTGGACGATTATTTTTCTTCAGAGTTCTTTAGGGTGTTTTACCAGAAAATTGGGGAAGGCATGCTCTTTGAAGACGCTGTTTTTTTTGCGAAAAATGAGTTCTACAGAAAACATCCACGCATGCGCCATCCTCAATATTTGGAAGGCTTTCAGTTGATTCAAAGTTATAAGTTGAGATACGTCCCTGCAGCTCCTAAACGCGATTTTTCGTGGTGGGTTTTTGTGATTATTGGTGTCGTAACTGCAGCAGGTGCGCTTTTGATGCGGCGCGCAAAAATTCATCCTCGCTCTTCGAAAGGATCTTAAAGATACGGATGGCCTTTGAACGTTGATCCATTTCTGTCGCATGGACCCCAATGAAATATGCGGCCCGATCTGCAAATTTGCTTCGACTCTTCCAAATCGTTTCAAATTGCTTACAGGCAACTTCGCGTTCTCCATTCTCAAAAGTGAACAAGGTACTGTAATACTGCACCGTATCGTTGTTGGGGTGAGATACCTTTACGCGTAAAATCGCAGCTTCTGCTTTCTTGAAGTCCTGTTTTTTATAGTAAAACATAGCGTCGGACACATCTACACTTGCCGATGTACCCATATAATTTGGCAATCCTGGGTCTTTAAATGTATTGGAAAGTTCAATCTGGTTTGAATTCAAAAGTTGAATAGCACCAACACTGCTCAGTGCTGCAAAGATGAAGATTGCGGCGTATTTAAGGATTCGGTATTTTGACGTCTTTTTTGCGTGAAGAGGCGATAGAATGGATTTCTTGTTTGCGGCCAATTGTCTTCTGATCCGCATGCCATCACCCTCACATTCATCGTACAAAGCGATAAACCCCAGAACGGATTCATCCAAATCTTTGCGATTGCGCAAGCTTGCCACATGCAAACGCAACAGGATGGGTTGATCCAACAACGCCAACAATGAATTTAATGAGCGATCATCCATAAGGCAATCGTTACTAGGGATTTATACATCAAGGCCATTTTTTGGCGTGTCAGGCTCAATTTGTTTCGCACTGTTTTTTCTGAAATCATGTTTTGTTTCGCAATTTCTGTATTGCTATATCCGTCGAGATGAAGTTGAAAAAGTTCAGTTTCTTTTGTCGGCAACGTATGCAAATCGTCCAATACATCAACGTCATTTTCCATCAATTGTTTAGCAGGAAGTTGTGCTAAAATGTCGAAGTGTGATTTTTCGGAACGAATGAAGTCGATGGCTTTATTCTTCACTGCCGTGGTTAAATATGCTTGAATGGATTCCACATTTTGCCATTTCGTTTTTCTCGCTTCGGTGCTTGTTGCCAATAGAGAGACGAAAAGTTCGCTCACAATGTCCCGAGCATGCTCCATATTTTTTACGCGATGGTAGGCAACAAAGACCATGGGTTCAAACAAAACATGGTACAATTCTCCCAGGGCACGGTCATCGCCATGTAGAAAAAGAGTCCAATATTTCTGCGTTTTAAACATATGGGAAACTAAGATACGCTTTAATTATAAAAAAACATCAGCAACATTCGGGACAAACAGTCGAATTAAACGACTAGCTTATAAATCATTGCGTTATGAACATCAAAAAAATCAAGTATTTCATTCATTTGGTAGAAAAGGAACGTACCGGTTCACCTGCAGAAATTGCAGAAAAACTGGAAGTAAGTGAGCGCATGATTTACAACTATGTGCAGGTTTTGAAGAATAAGTTTCATGCGCCGATAGAATTCAACAAGTACCGGAAGTCGTATCAATTTGAGCGGCCTGGAAAGCTTCATTGGGAGTGGGTAAAGAAATAGTTTGACCCACTTTTAAACTGAACTTATATTTCACTCAGCAGCAGTTATTTTACACTCGCAAAAAAAATC
>JBILBT010000163.1:0-7176 GCA_044353545.1 Crocinitomicaceae bacterium
ATGTTTTGAACTGTGATGCCAATGGAATCGATGAGAATGTATTGGTTGAGATGACGGTTTATCCGAACCCTACAGCTGGTGTGTTGTTCATCAACAACGAAGCAAGTGCTGAACTATACAGCTACATGGTGACAGACTTGAACGGTCGCACGGTGGTTCGTGAATTGAACGGTGTTGCAGGATCGAAAGTAACAGAAGTAAACCTTCGAAACTTGAATCCTGGAATGTACCTTGTTCGCGTGTACAACACGACAGGTGAGCGAACGTTTAGAGTGATCATGAACTAACCAAGTTCTAAAAATACCTAAAGGGTTCAGCGAAAGTTGAGCCCTTTTTTTGTGAATAAAGATTTCTACTCCCGCACAATTGACACCACACCTTTGCGCTCTTCCGTTGCCTCGTCATTGAATTGGATGATGTAATAATACGATCCTACCGGCAAGGCCTCATCCTTGAACGCACCATTCCACGGATGTAAATAATAAAATCCAGGATAGGATTCATAGAGCAATTTTCCCCAGCGATCATAAACGAAGACCTTGTTTTTAGGATAGTTTTGGTCAAGGAAAAGAATGTCCCATACATCATTCACCTGGTCATTGTCGGGGGTAAACGCTGTTGGGATGATGATACCTGGACTCACCATAATTGACAGGCTTGTAGTATCAGCGCACGAAGGATCGAATTGCCAAGCGATGACCGTGATGGTATAGGTTCCTGAAGTATCGCAAACGAACGATGACAGTGAGTTTCCTAGATTTTGGTTATTCAGCAACCATGAGTAATGCGTTGAGGAGGTGCTGAGGTTACTGATGTTCACCTCGAGTGGCACCATACCTGAGCTAGGGTCTATAGTAAATGCAGCCGTAGTTGGGTTGATTTCAGGGATGAGCACCGTTGTATCGTGGCTACAGCCGAAACGATCAGTGATGGAAACGTAGTTCGCACCTGCGGGTAAATTCGTGAACACATTAGAGGTTTGTATTGCTGTTCCATTCCAAGCATATAAAAACGGGCCTTGGGAACTTGGGGCAGCAGCAATGTTTAGTTCACCATTGGAGGTTCCACAGTTGCTTGGCGTAACTTCAACATCCCCGAAATAGGGCAAAGGATCTACACCAATGTGCAGAGGCCGCACGACCGAGCAGCTATCCGTGTTCCATAACCGAATGAAATAGTGCTGCGAGCTATCGCCGATAAAAACCGGGTCATAGCAATCGTAGCAGCTCAGCCCGATGGCGGGTGACCATTCCACGCGGTTGCCGCCACTGACATGAAGGGGAAGCGCTGCACCCTGGCAAATCACCGTATCCGATGGTAAGGCAACGGAGAACGTATCGCAAGGTGTGGAATAAGCAGTGAATAATTCGAAGATGGGGTTGCTTTTCGAACCGTTTGGTATTCCGTTTTGGTATTCAAACTGAACACTAAATTGTGCATCGTTCACCATGTAAGGTTGAATATCGCATAAGGCATCCAGACCACTCATCAAGGAATCAGGTGTATCATTGTCTAATCCATAGAGCTGGTTGTTTTCATAATAAAAAGCCCCGCGCACTCCTGTGCAACCAAGTTCTGTTGTAGATTCGATTCCTCCAACTAATCCTATTGGGTTATTATTCACTTTAACAAATGAACCATCAAAGGTAGTATTACAAAAGTCCATACCCACAAAGGTGAAACCAATGTCATTCATTTCATTAATTTGATTGAGGTTCGAAAAATTATAATTCATGAACATACTACAATCCTGATTGTTCAGATAAATGGATGTAGAAACCAATGGCATTGTAGGATTTTCGTAATATACTAGAAGGTAAAATTGATCAAATCGGGTGTTAGTTATTAAATCCGATTGACCTACAGGAGGTTCAACAATAATAAGACTGTTATCAGTTGAAATTAGCTCAGTAACATCAATGGCCATTGACTTACCTATCATTTGTGTTTGTCCAAAAAAATAATTAAAATACATTTCGGCTTCATTAATATTTGGCGAGAGCGTAACATTATTCAGTCCAAATTCCCAATTAACATCCAAACCGTTTGATCTTTTATTTGCATTGACAAACAATATTGCCTTACGGATACTGCTTCCAGGTGCAAAATGTAATTGCAAAGTATCTTTTTGAACTAGGTTTACTGAAGAATACCCATCTCCAGTCACACCTCCATGAAAAATATCTTGGTAGTACAGCAACTGACCCATTCCATGAAAGGCTAAAAATACTAGACAAATTAAAAAAAGTGGTTTCATGAAAGAAAGGGTTATTAAATTGAAATCGTGAATCTATAAAACATCTTGTCTTTTTCATGAGCAATTTACAAAACACTACTATATATTTCAAAAAAATATGATGTATATTTTTGTTTTTCCAATTATTGGTGTAATTTGCTCCCAATTAATTACAAAACCTAATAAAAATGAACCACTTTAATCGAATCCTGCTAGGGGTATTCCTCAGCATGGGCGTACACGCCCAAAATCCCATGTGGATATTACCAAAAAATATGATTGATATCCAAGGTGTAAACATTGATAGTTTACCGCAACCCAATTATCAATTTAACACCACAATTCTTAACCAACTGGAAGAACCATGGGATGGTTATGACGGCCAAAAAGCAAAATATGCCTCCAACATACAGACAGATGCGGCGGGAAACTTACTCTTTTTTATTGTCGATGGCTACACCTACGATAAAAATGGAGATTTTATTGGCGTAATGCAACCCGACCTCATTGCGACTGGTTCGGCAGAAGTTGCAGTATTGCCAGTCCCTGGAGCTTGCAATAAATATTACATTTTTACAACTACCGTGAATGAAGGTATATTTCTTAAAAAACCATATGTTTTTTTTATTAGATATGTCAGCATTAAACCCATACGCAGATGCCGTACTTCAGGGCAACAACTGCGAGTATTTCGGCGCTTTTATTGACGAATTTGGCACTGCGCAAGATATCGCTTTAGGAATTCCGTTGAGCTCCTTTTTACATGGTATGGAGTTCTCTCCCTCTTCTCCTTCTCCGGGAAAAGCCTCTGGCGTCTTTTATGCTATTACCCCTAAACGCACTGACAATAGCCATCACATATTTATTTCAAATGGGGAAGGATTTTTTACCTTCAACGTGAACGAGAATGGCATTGAGGAAATCGCGTACAACACATTTGGATCATCAGAATTCAACCCATATAACTTGCGGGGTGAAATGGAAGTCTCCGTTTTAAAAAATGGAAACTATAGAATTGCCGTGCCCTATGTTCCTGGACAAATGGGAATGGGAACAAATGTGATCAACGAATACATCTATACAGCAGAAGTGGATTCGACGGGATTTGCCATCGATTCAACCATACTGAGGTTACCACTTTACGCTTCCCTTAATACTTCAGGTAATAACCAAATGGCCTTGACACGTGGATTGGAATTCAGCGAAGGTGGTGAATTTCTTTATGTGACCCACACCACTACAACACAGCAACCAGCAGCATTTGAATACTATAATTTCGCTACTGGAAATGATACTTTAGTACCTGTGCCAGGACAGAATATTTCCGATTTCCAATATTCAATGATCGAAATGGCCTTTGACCAAAAGTTGATGCTTGCAAATGAAAATGGTTTGTATGCTTTAGACAATGCCACTGATCCAACATCTGGGATAAGTCTTTTCAGTTCCTTTGATTACGAACCGAACGCAGAAGGCGAAGCCCTTCCAAGTTCATTAAAATCCTACATGCTCCAGGACCAAATCGATGGAACGGATTATCTTGCTCCATTCACTGGAGATGTTACTTGCTGTATTGAAAGCAGCACCTATGATGTGGACCTTTTCGTAGCATCCATATCAGAAAGTTGGACGCCATCTTCCAATCCACTCAACAACGGGAGCGGTGACGAGGTCTATATCAGGCAAGAAATAAAAATCCCAGCTGGAAAGACCATAACGATTAAAAACATGGAACTGCACTTTGCGCCAGGGGCTCGTCTTGTAGTGGAAAATGGTATTGGCATCACTGGTATTGGTGGAAAATTGATATTGGATAGCACCACATTGACTGCTGATGCACGATGTGATAAATCTGCAATGTGGCTGGGTGTTGAAGTTTGGGGCAACCAAAGCTTAGCTCAGGGAGCCAATCAAGGCTACTTTGAACTTCAAAATTATTCTGTCATTGAAGATGCAATGATTGGAATTTTAGTTTCCGCCCGTCCGACGCTGTATGACCCCAACGATCAAGGATGCGGATTAAACCCTGTTTATCCAACCACAAATTTCATGAACCAACGAAATGGTGGAATTGTAAAAGCAATTGTTGGGAAATCAACATTGCGAAATAACAAACAAGGTGTCTATTTCAGAAAGTATTTTGGAGGAACTGCATCTTCGGGTGCAAACAATCAATCTATATTTGACCAAGTTAGTTTTGTTTGGGACGATTTAGTAAAAACTGAACCTAATAACCATGTGCGATTGGTAGAAGTTAAAGGAGTTATTTTCAGAGGATGTTACTTTGGCAATCAAATCTCAGAGGGACTTGCCTATTATCAAACGGGAAATGGAATTATAAGTAAGGATGCACAATTTCACGTATATGCCCTTTGTACGAGTCAAATTGGTTTAGGTCAATCTTGCCCACCAGCATCATGGGAGCGGTCAAAATTCGTTGATCTTGACTTTGGGATAATTTCTGTTAACAACAATGGGTTGAGTATGTCTTGTATGGATGCCAATTTTTATCGAAATCGCCATGGTATTCATTTGAATGGGACTCAAAATGAGCGAATACTTTCAAACTTCTTTCATGTTAGAAAATCGGATGCCTACCAAACATCTGGATTATCACTCTATCGATCATCCGGTTACCATGTTGAGAACAATGATTTTATTGGAGACCCAGGAAGCTCTATTGCTGAAGCTGATGCGCTTTCCTATGGTGTAGTGGTGAACAATTCAGGCATTGCAAAAAATGAAATTTACCGCAATAGATTCAATGATTTGCGTATAGGGGGCCAAACGGAAGGGATCAATGCGTTTGATATCAACGCCCAAAACAACCCGTCTACAGATTCATTTAAAATGTCAGGTTTAATTTGGACATGTAATGACTTCCAGTCTGAAATTTTCAGCAATGACATGACTCTTTTTTACAATTATGGTGAAGGTCGAATGAACTATCATCAAGGTTATGCCACTGGAGGTAGTTCATTATTGGACCAAGCACTTAAAGCAGCTAGAAATAAATTTTCATTGATTGGTGAAACAAATCAACATGACTTTTTCTTTGGGAACAATACTCAAGAAGTTCAATATTGCCATCTAAATGCCAATCGCCACATCCCAGATTCATATACATCGTTGAATATGAACAATTTCGTAATGCAATCTCCATTCAGTTTAATTCCTGCCCAATTTGGAGGTGATGTAATCAATAACGATGACAATACATGTCCATCTAAGTTGATTTCGAAACAAAATCCAAAGTTGCTCATGAAACAAATCTCAGATCAAATAGGGTTTTTGGATAGTCTAAAGGACGGAGGTAATACTCAAAATCTGTTGGACCTCATTTCGAACGGCACCCAAGAGGCAATTCAAAGTGGTTTATCCTCTGCCTCACCTTATTTGTCCGATACCGTGTTGCTCTCATTTATTGCTTCTAGTCCCAATTCTAGTGATCTAGTGAATATTGTACTGGCAAATTCACCCGTAAGTGAAATCGTTGGACAAGCTGTTGATAGTTTAATGCTCTCTTCTAGTGTTCAAAGTCAAATTGATTCAGCGCAATCCGGTATTTCACAGAGGACATTATTGAATTTTGAAATCAATTACTTAAACGACCAGTTCCAAGAGCTATATCAATCACGAATTCGCGAAGCACTTCTTGATGATGATTCAACTGCTGACTTGACCAATTTAATTTCAGTATTAAAGGAAGAAAACGACAGAGAACGTTTAGAGCAATTGCTTAAGGTTTTGGCTACGATTAATGATACTGTGCAATACGATGATAGTCGAATCGATTATGTCGGACTCGATAATCATTGTCCATATTTCTTGGAATATGCAGATATCCGCAAGTTAATCAGTCAAGATTCATCCACTTATGAAGCAATTCAAAATGATCCTGGAATTTCTTCTGAATTGATTGCTTTGAAAAACTATTCGCCAAATAAGGCGGTAGCCAATGATGCAAAATGCCTGCTAGAATTGAATGAAATCCTCTTGGAGATTCCATTTTTTGTAACCGAGCTGGCCAATTCTGCTTACAATCAAAATGATTCAAATAGTCAGGCCAATAGTAATTCAAAGCAACCAAATGGACTTATCATCTTCCCGAACCCTTCAACAGGAAAAGTGAGCATTCAGTTTGATCAAGATGTTGATGGAGTGTTGTCGATTCAGGTATATAGCCTAGATGGTAAACAAATGGCCTTGTTCAGTGACCTAGCAGCGACCACAAAACAAATCGACTTAAGTCACCTCAAACGGGGCGTATACTTCATACACATTCAACGAAATGATGAACCCTTCGCACCAGTGATGTGGGAGAAGTTTTAAATACTCAATAATTAACTCTCCGAAAGGGTTCAGCGAAAGTTGAGCCCTTTTTTTGTGCTCCAAATTCTCCCGCAATTTCCTATCTTCGTAAAAAACGTACCCCATGTTAGCTCCTTTCAACCTCCAGAAATGGATCGATGAGAACCGTGATCTCCTCAAACCACCTGTATCGAACAAAAACCTCTATGTCGAAGCAGGAGATTTTATTGTCATGATTGTTGGTGGCCCGAATGCGCGAAAGGATTTCCATTACAACGAAAGTGAAGAGCTCTTCTACCAAATCGAAGGAGATATCACTGTGCGTGTGCAAGAAGATGGAAAAGCACGAGACATCATTATTCACGAAGGCGATATATTTCTATTACCCGGAAACACCCCCCACTCCCCGATGCGTGGACCAAATACCGTTGGACTTGTAATTGAACGTGTGCGCAAAGGTACTGACCTTGTCGATGGCTTGATGTGGTTCTGTGAGAAGTGCAACAACAAGCTCAAAGAATACCGCTTCCCGCTAAGCAATATCGAAAATGACTTTATTCCACGGTTTAAGGAGTTCTATACATCTGAAGACATGAGAACATGCAAGAAGTGCGGTCATGTGATGGAAA
>JBILBT010000014.1:0-22359 GCA_044353545.1 Crocinitomicaceae bacterium
TCTTAGAAAAATCTATCTTACTTCCGCTTTGAAAGCAAATAGAAAGGAATTCCGACTTAAATTATTGACTGGGTTTATACTTTCAGCGGCGACAATTGTGGGCACTCTATTGCTTAACAAAAAATTTTCTTTTGATAGTGAATATTACTTTGTACCAGCCTTGGCGTTAGGCGCTGGAGGCGGTTTGGCGTACGTCGCGTTTGATAGTGCAAACACAGTAAATAATAATTCCACAAGCCGCTATGGCGAAGAGATTTACAAAGTGAATGAACGCTTAGCTGAAATTGGCTACTAATCTACCCCAAGCCCACATTAAAGCTTCCATCCAAGACCAATTTCCCATCGCGTGGCTCTGCATTTCCAGGAACAATAAACCCTTTGATGGTGCCTGTTTTTCCTTTTTGGATGAGATCGAGCATCTGCGCTTCGGTGAGTTTCTTGCCTAACAGTTCAAACGGGATTTTAAATCCACACACTTTAAAATTCGAACAACCAACAGCCGTGTTTCCATTCATCAATTTCGCGGCTTTGCACTTCGGACAATCGAGCGTGACTAAATCGACTTTTTCTTTGACTGCTCTCGGTGCACGTTCCTTTTTGGGAGCTTCGGCTGGTGCCAATGGTTCAACTTGAATTTGACGGTAGTTGTTGAAAATCACCTCATCCGTAAGCTCGCGAACCATTTTGTAAAGCTCTTGTTTGAACATTTCGGGCTCGTATTCTCCTTTTTCAATGAGGCGAATTTTGCGCTCCCACTGCCCTGTCAGCTCTGGACTTTTCAACAATTGATTCTGAATGGTATCTATGAGGTCCATTCCTGTTTGGGTGGCGAGAATGTTCTTGCGGTTTTTCTCAATGTACCGTCTTCTGAACAGGGTTTCGATGATGTTTGCACGAGTGGACGGACGACCGATTCCATTGTCTTTCATGAGTTCGCGCATTTCCTCATCCTCGATTTGCTTGCCCGCTGTTTCCATGGCACGCAATAAGGTCGCTTCGGTATATGGCTTCGGTGCGGAGGTTTTTCCTTTGTGAACGATCGGTTCATGTGGTCCTTTTTCCCCTTCGGTAAATGTAGGCAAGACCTTCTCTTCACTCTCCGCTTTTGGATCGCTGGTTTCACTCTTGTCGTCGGCGTAGATCACGCGCCACCCCGGTTCTAGAATTTGTTTCCCTGTCGCCTTGAACGCCAACTGACCCACTTGTCCAAGGACCGTTGTATTCGACACTTTACATTCCGGATAAAAGACAGCGATAAAGCGTTTGGCAATTAGGTCATACACCTGATGTTCGGCTGGGGTGATTCCGCTCGGATTGACACCTGTCGGGATAATCGCGTGGTGATCGGTTACTTTTTTGTCGTCGAAAACCGTTTTTGATTTCGGAATGGGCTGTTGCAGCAAGGGTGCTGTAAAGCGCGAGTAATACTGCATTCCACGCAGAATTCCCTCCACCTTCGGATGAATGTCTTCCGACAAATAAGTGGTGTCGACACGTGGATAGGTAACGATTTTCTTTTCGTAAAGACTTTGCACCAATTTCAATGTTTCGTCGGCAGAAAAGCCATATTTTTTATTTCCCTCAACCTGTAAAGAAGTCAAATCAAACAACCTTGGATTTCCTTCTTTTCCTTCCTTTTGCTCGAAAGAGGTGACTTCGAATTCGTGCTGCTTGAGGTATTCTAATCCTTTGTTTGCTTTTTCTTCGCTGGTTAAGCGATCAATTTGACAGAGGAATTCTGTTTCGCGGTAGGTCGTTTTCAACTCCCAATACTCCGCAGATACAAAAGCATTGATTTCCTTCTGGCGCTGAACAATCATAGCGAGTGTCGGCGTTTGTACCCGTCCAATGGAAAGTGTGGCTTTTCCTCTGCCGAATTTGGTGGTGAAGGCACGCGTGGCATTGATACCTAGTAGCCAATCCCCAATCGCACGTGCTGAACCTGCGGCGTACAAATTATCGTAAAGTTTGGCGTCCTTCAATTTCTGAAAACCTTCCTTGATGGCTTCTTCAGTCAATGAGGAGATCCACAATCGACGCACGGGCTTATTGCATTTCGCTTTGAGCAGCACCCAGCGCTGAATCAACTCTCCTTCTTGTCCAGCATCCCCGCAGTTGATGACCTCTGTGCAGTTGGCAACCAAATTTTCGATGCACTTAAATTGTTTTTGAACACCCGGATCATCGACGACTTTAATCCCAAAGCTCTGTGGAATAATCGGTAAATCTTCCAATTTCCAATACTTCCAAGATTCCTTGTAATCGTGGGGTTCTTTGAGTGTACAAAGGTGTCCAAATGTCCAACTTACCCAAAAACCATTTCCCTCCCAGTAGCCGTCCTTGCGGGAACGGGCGCCCAAGATTTCAGCGATGTCTTTCGCTACAGAAGGTTTTTCGGCGATGCAGAGAATCATTAAAGGGTATTGTTAATGTGATTTTCGGATGTAATGCTTCACGGTAAATGACGCTTCATTCTTTTCATCTTTTTCGAAATGAAAGAGTTCGTGCATCGTCCATTGTGAATCATCAAATTCAGGAAAAAAGGTATCCGCACCATAGACGGCATCAACGTGGGTGATGTACATTTCATCCACGCATCCCAACTCCAAAGCGTGGCGGTAAATTTCTCCCCCACCAATGATAAAGAACTTTCGATCGTCACCATCGTAGTTAGAAATGCTGTCTTCCAATGAATGAAAAACGTATGCATCATCCGCTTGAAAATCTGTATTTCGCGTCAGCACCACATTTTCTCTGTTGGATAATGGGCGGTATTTGAGTGGAATAGAATCCCAGTTTTTTCGTCCCATGACCACGATATGACCTGAGGTAGTTTCCTTAAAAAAACGCATGTCCGCAGCAAGATGCCACATCAGGTCGTTGTTTTTTCCGATGCCACGTTCGCGGTCCATGGCTACGATCAATTGAATTTGCATATTTTCTGTTGCTCTTTTTTTGATTAAACGGCAACAGCGCCTTTGATGTGTGGATGCGGATCGTAGCCCACGAGCTCAAAATCTTCATAAGTAAATCCGAAGATATCTTTCACATTCGAGTTGATCTTCATCGTTGGCAAGGGGCGACACTCGCGGGACAATTGCAAGTCCACTTGTTCGAGGTGATTGCTATAGATGTGCGCATCTCCAAAGGTATGTACAAACTCACCAACCTCAAGATCGCAGACTTGTGCAACCATCATCGTCAGCAAGGCATACGAAGCGATGTTAAACGGAACCCCCAGGAAAGTATCCGCGCTTCGTTGGTACAATTGACAACTCAACTTTCCATTGGCTACATAAAACTGAAACAGCGTATGACAAGGTGGCAATGCCATGTGATCTACATCCGCGACATTCCACGCAGAAACGATCAAACGGCGAGAATCTGGATTTTTTTTGATGGATGCAATGAGCTTGGTGATTTGATCAATCGTCCCGCCGTTTCCATCAGGCCAACTTCTCCACTGGTGGCCATAAACAGGTCCGAGGTTCCCGTTTTCATCTGCCCATTCATCCCAAATCGATACCTTGTTGTCCTTGAGGAATTTGATGTTTGTATTTCCTTGCAGAAACCAAAGCAACTCAATGATAATAGACCGTAGGTGAAGTTTTTTCGTTGTCACCACAGGAAAACCTTTGGCCAAATCGAAGCGCATCTGGTACCCGAATGTCGAAATTGTTCCTGTTCCCGTTCGGTCTTCCTTGCGGGTGCCGTGGTCCAAAATATGCGTCAAAAGGTCGTGATACTGCTTCATGAAATGCGTGTTGTTTTGCATGTCGAATTTACGCAATTTGTCGGGGTCTTTTAAAGGAAGTTATCAAGAAAAAAGGCGAATTATCAACGCGGAACTCTTCCTTTGACGGTGTCGCGCAAGAGCATAATGAGCACGAAAATAAGTGTGCTGATGCTGACGTAAAAGGCGATGCGAACAATCGTGTTGTCAAATACAAAGCTGACCTTTGACTTGCCTGCAGGGAGTTCAATGGTCATAAAATTCATGTTACTCACCAAGATCGGCGTTTCTTTTCCATCGACAAAGGCCCTCCAATCGGAATAATTCTTCTGGTGAAGCGTCAAGAGGCAAGGTCGTTTCACGGAGGCGCTGACATGGAATTCATTGGCGTTGTAGTTCTCCAAAATAGCTGTATCCCCCTTCGAAAGCGCATACACCCCAGGCGATCGATCGCTGCCAAATTGCACAAAAAGTTCTTCCGGTTGAATGCTATCCCCTACCGCATGTTGGAGTAAGCGATCGGAGAGTGTGAGCAAGTGGCATTTTTTCACAGCAGCAAACAACTTCGGGAAATCACTTTCCAATTGCTCGTAGGATGTAAACGAAAAGGAATTATATCCTTCTGCTGAAATCTGTTTTTGGAAGGTTTGCTGATTTTGCCAGTACGGTGTTCCAATCCCTGGCAAATGTCCGGCTGAGTCGATGCTGATGTTGCGTTGCTTTGGAAATCCGTGGGGGTATTTGTCCACATTGGCTTGAGCGACTTTGGCTTCCACGTCGCCATAATATACCGTTGCTGGCCCATTCAAACTTGCTGCAATGAGCATCTCAAGTGCAATCAAAACGACAAACGAGGTGATGCGCAGACTTAAGCTTTTTATTCCCCAAAACAGCAAGAGACCAACACCTAAAATTACCACATGAATGATTGCCTGAAAAACGGCCAATTGGGCGAATGTTGCTCCTGCATTAAAGGCAAAAATACCCAACTTCATGAAGTCACCCATCGCCAAATATCCTTGAGAACGGAAGGCAAAAATCAAGGAAATCATCGCGAAAATTGAAATCCCCAAGGCAAGGTAAAGCGTGCGTTTTTCTCGCTTAGATTCTGTAAGATCCTGTTGCAAGGTCCAAACGCCCGTAAGCACAACGCCTAGAATGAAAAACAAGCGAAAGACACTTGGAAAACGAAAGACATTCATCATTGGCACATAGCGGAAAAGAAACTCACGCACAGGGAGATACTCACCCACAGCAGCCGCAAGACAAAAGATGCCGAACCAAAAAAGGATGCGCAGTTCTATAGGTTTCTTGCGGAAGGTTCCTAAAACAAAGAAGATGAGAACGATAATTCCGAAGTAGCCATTGCGCATAGACAAATCCGAATTGAACCATGGGAGATTCGCCGTCGTTGAATAGGGAACGATAAAGCTAAAAAACGACTGCGGAGAAAATGGAGAAAACAAGGCTTGTTGCAAGTCGAAATTTCCAAGTCTGGATAGGTATGGGCTGACAACCGCAACGGACATGAGCATCACAGCTGAAGTCAAAAGCGTCGTGAGGGTGAAAAGGACATTTCTTCCAAGATACGCAAAAGCCTCTTGACGATTTTTAGATCGGAGCAGTCCAATCAAATGAACAGCGAAGAAAATCAGCAATAGGTAAAAAAGAATAATGGTAATGGCGGGATAACCACCTGTGATCATGAGAAACAAAAACAACGCAGCTTTTACAGCATCTTGCCACCCTTTTCGTTCTCTCATTTTGAGATAAAAAGCAAGAACATAAGGTAGCCAACAGGCACTGATGATGTAAGGGAGATGTTGTGCATTTCCTATGAAAAATCCAGACAACATGTAGGCAATACCTGCGATTAAGGCAAAACGCGGATCAAACTTTAGCGTTTTTGCCAAGAAATACATGCCGACTCCAGCAAAAAATACATGAATCCACAATTCAAAGCCTACCGTCCAAATGCTGTAACCTACCGTAGAACCAATGAGCCAAACCATTGGGTACCAAGCCCCGCTTGAAGGGTCTGCATGTATTGGATACCCCAGATCTTGATAGGGATTCCACCAGGGCAACTGTCCGTTTTGAAGGCATTCTCCAATGTGAAAGCGCCACGGATAAAAGCAATCGATCATGTCCCATTTCACTGGATGGATGTGCATCACCACAGGAAAAAACGCCAGCACTGCCATGAGGAAAAGGATTCCTGTATGTTGCCATAACTGCCGATTGGTTCCTGTCATTGGGATTTTGATTGTTGGTTAAAGGTAAGCATCTGTTTGGAATTTGATGCCTTCGGCATTTAGCACTCCGCTCTCGCTCAGATTCTCACACTGAATATCCTCCCCCTTAATCCCCCTCCTGCGGGGGAAAGGAAACCCGCTTCGAAGAATATTTTGTCGATTGTCTCTTGTCCTTTCATTCCTTGTCCTAGTCTTAACATCTTGACGTCTTTTGTCCCTTTGTCTTTTGTCCCTTTTCAAAACAATAATTCCCTACTTTTACACTTCATTCGCCAAACTTGAGCATAAGCATTGTCATACCCTCTTATCGTTCTTCGGAAGCCCTTCGGAAAAATTTGCCGTATCTACTTCATTACTTGAATGAAAAGCAATTTGATTACGAAGTGGTCATTGTGGATGATGGCTCCAAGGACGATGGCTCTACGGCGGCAGTTGCTGCGGAAAATGGATGTCGTTTTCTCTCGTATCCGAACAATCTCGGTAAAGGTGGGGCCGTGCGTTTTGGAATGCAGCATGCCACCAAAGAAATTCGACTTTACACAGATGCGGATATCCCTTTTGAAACATCGGCCATAGATAAAATCATGCATTACCTCATCGACAAGGACTACGACCTTGTCATTGGAGATCGCGGATTGGATGAATCGAATTACTTCAACGAAATTTCTGCAAAACGCCGCTTTGGAAGTGGGTTCTTTACCTTCATTGTCGGACGATTTATCACCACCGGAATTTCCGATACGCAGTGTGGATTGAAAGGATTTAGGGCCGCTGTTGCGGACGATTTGTTTCGTGCATCTCGAGTCAATGGCTTTACCTTCGATGTGGAATTGATGTACATTTCCTTGAAGCGCAATTATGACATTAAAAAAATTCCTGTATCCTTGCGCAGTCAAGATGGCAGCAGTGTGAGTGTGCTACGTCACGGTTTCGGGATGGTCTTGGATCTGCTCCGAATTAAACGCAACCACATGATGGGAAAATACGCAAAACGATGAACAGAAGACTGACCAACGCGATTCGATTTGTGATGGATGAAGTGATACCTCCATTCATTCGTGATTCGAAAGTATTCATGTATCCGTTTTATCTGTTCGCCTACCGCGGAAAGAACATCAAGGAAGTGATGCAATTCAAGACAAAGGTCTACAGCTATACACCCGAGGAATACTCCGATTTTTACAATGGGTTAAATACCATTTCACGAAATAGAGCGACCGATTTGAATCAGGCATGTATTGATTTTATTCTAGACAAGATTGATCCTACAGCCAATACGCTTGTTGACATTGGTTGTGGTGGCGGGTATTTATTGAATAAAATAAACGAAAGACATCCCTCTATTGCACTAACTGGATTTGATCTTAAAGCCCCTGAGAAAAATGATCATTTCACCTTCGTTCATGGAAATGTAGAATGTTTGCCATTCGAAGACCATTCGATTGATGTGGTTGTTTGCTGTCATACGGTCGAACATCTATTAAAATTGGATCAATGCATTTCAGAGTTGATCCGCATAACCGGCAAACAATTGTTCATCGTTACGCCCTGTCAGCGCTATTTCTACTACACATTGGATGAGCATGTTAACTTTTTCCCTCAAAAAGAAACCTTAACTACCCGTATTCCATTGAAGGAATTTACCTGTGAAAAATTTCAGGGTGATTGGGCATATTTGGGGACGCATTCTATCAGAAAGGTAGACTAAGTCTTGTTATTCTCATTCTATTCTTTACATTTGCTCCATGCGACTATTCTTGCTATATCTGTCATTTTGTTTTACGTTCTCTGCATCGGCTCAAAAACCCATTGCACTAAAAAAGAAATATTACGGCAGCTATCAAGGGGAAATTCCCACATTTAAATTGGATGTTGGAACGGACAACGTAGATGTGGCCTCTGTGGCGATTCTCATCACAATTGAAGCAGACAGTGTTCATATCACTGTCGGGAATAATGCTTTACATGGTACCTATCACGTTCTTTTCGAAGGAAAAAATTACTTTGTCTTAGATTGCCGAATGAATGGTCAGTTGGCAGGAGAGCGTATTGTTGTATATACCCGTGGGAAACGCATTTCTCGCGATGGACTATTCCCTCAACCAAGTTCGTTTTTGGACAAGGTGAAGAATTAAATAAAAACGCTTACTTAATTGTATTCAGGAAAAAGGGACAACAATCCTTCCTCCGAAGCATCACACACCCCTCGTTCCGTAATGATTTTGGTCACCAAGCGGGCTGGGGTCACATCAAACCCATAATTGCTCGCAGGGGTTGTTTCCGGACAAATCAAAACGGGTTGAATTTTTCCATTTGGTCCTTTACCAATCATATAGCGTACTTCGTCTTGGTTGCGTTCCTCGATTGGAATTTCTGTCAATCCATTGCGAATTGACATGTCCAAGGTTGTTGACGGAAGCGCCACATAGAAAGGTATATTGTTGTCATGAGCGGCAAGTGCTTTCAAGTAGGTTCCGATTTTATTGGCAACATCACCTTGTCGCGTTGTGCGGTCCGTTCCTACGATCACCATATCTACCATGCCGTGTTGCATCAAGTGTCCACCGGCATTGTCAACGATTAAGGTATGCGGAACTCCATGTCGCGTCAATTCATAAGCTGTCAAGTTTGAACCCTGATTTCTAGGGCGCGTTTCATCTACCCACACGTGGACCTTGATGCCTTTTTGCATGGCTTGGTAGATGGGTGATGTGATTGTTCCCCATTCTACACAGCCGAGCATACCCGCGTTGCAATGTGTCAAGATATTGACCACTTCGCCTTCTTTTCGCGCCGCAATCGCCTCGATCAAGGGAAGTCCATGAACACCAATCATTCGGCATGTTTCAACGTCTTCTTCCACGATTTGAGCGGCTGCCTCCCAAGCGGTCTTCATGAAGTCACCTTCACAATTATCTAAAGCCACACGCATTTTGTCCAAGGCCCAAAACAAGTTAACTGCCGTCGGACGAGATGCACGCAAGGCCGTGAACGCTTCATCCAAAAAGGATCCATCTAGTTCATCTTCGATCATTTCTCGAACAGCAAGGTAAATGCCGTAAGCAGCAGTTGCTCCAATAAGGGGGGCGCCACGAACAGTCATTTCCTTGATGGCCTCCTCGGCATCGTCGTAAGTTTCAAGTCGAACGGTGACGAATTCATGCGGCAACTTGCGTTGATCGATCACTTCAACATATCCATCTTCAGTGGTCCAAATGGTGCGAAATTTTGTCATTGTATTCATTATATTTTGCAATGGTAATTATGCCAATTCTATTTCAGAGAAATCCTTCACGGTGCATTTCCAATTGGCTTCAGTTCCTGGTCGAACCAACTGTGCGGTTTGAAAACCTGCCGCATCTGCTGCAATTAATTCATCCACGATATCCGACAAAAAGAGCATTTCACCCGGAACACAGGCAACAGCTTCAGCAATCTTTGGGTAGGTTTCTGTTTCCTTTTTACCGCCTGTTGTGGTGTCAAAATAATGGGAAAAGAAAGATGTCAGATCACCCAACTCGCTGAAGCCAAAAATCAATTTCTGAGCGGCAACAGATCCCGATGAAAACACACCCATTTGAATGCCTTGTGCCTTCCATTGTTCCAAAGCAAGTAACACATCCGCATACACATGACCTTTCAGCTCCCCCTTTTTGTAGCCATCCTCCCAAAGAATTCCCTGCACTGATTTGAGCGGTGTTATTTTTCGGTCCTCTTCCGACCAACGGTTCAGTGTAGTGATGATTTCATCGACAGAATTGAGCTTTCGGCCTTCCAAGTCCAAACTCAATTTTACTGTTTGACGAAAAGCTTCTTGAACATCTACTTGCTGGACCATGGATTTCAAGTCACCGATGTGCGACCGGAAATAGGGAAACAATTGGTCGTACACGAATTTGACTGAAGTGGTAGTTCCTTCAATGTCCGTCAGCACATATTTAACACCTTCAAATTTCATTGTGTAAATGTAGTTAGAAGCTTTAGTTTAATGAAATACCGCTGCGCGAATTTGTTCCCAAGGGAATTTGATTGCTGCGCAAATTTGTAATGATTGCTAACCTCGTATGGATCTGCCGAATTGCCTAAGGCATCAAATTGACGTAGTCACCGAATTGCTTTAGCATCAAATCCTTAATTTGGGAGAATATCTCTATTTATTGTGGCACATTAAAGTCCGAGAAATTCCTTTCCAATCCCGACTGCGTGTATTCGGGTACCCAACCGCTCATATCAATGAAGATCCGAATGGCCTTCACAAAAGGATTGGATTCACCCGCATCGAACCAATGTTTCGTTCCAGCAGGAACAGAGATTAAGTCCCCTCGTTGACACAAGAGGTTGAACACAGGTTCATTTTCCATATTAAACCAAAACAAGCCTTGACCATCCACGAAGAAACGAATCTCATCCTCAGAATGTGTATGCTCTGCTAAGAATTTTGCGCGGATGGCCTCATAATTTTCGGTCAATGAATTGATGGAGATGACATCTGCAGTGAGATAGCCTCCGTCTTCCATGAATGGTTGAAGATCCTTGTTGTATGCAGATAGAATTTCTTCCTGTGTTGCCTGATCATCAAAAATTACATCGCAGGACCACTGATCAAAAAACAGGCTTCGTTCTTCGAAGAACTGCTTTATTTCAATCGGATCGCGTAGCTCTATGTTTTGTTCTGGAATGCTGAGTATTGCCATCTTTCTTTTAATTACGAATTACGAGTTACTAATTACGAATTGGCTGCTTCACCATCCGAAGTAAGATCATGTCTCTTGTCCTTTGTCTCTTGTCTTAAAATCTTAATATCCTGATGTCTTAACATCTATTTCATTAAAACCTCACACTGACACAAATAATCCAAAGTCTCTAGGTGGCGTTTGGCCTCGAAAAGACTTGTTCCCCATGCATAGGTGCCATGCTTGCGCATGATAAATGAATGACATCCGAAGCGTGCAGAATTTTGCCGTAAGGTGTCAGCGAATTCTGTCATGTTTTGCGTGTTCTCAAAAACTGGAATTTCGATGGTCGTATCATGTGTTGTTTGACCTGCAAAGCCTTTCTGCACTTCATATCCTTCGAATGCAATGACTGAATTGGATTTTGCTGTTGCGACAATTGGATAAACGCCATGGCTGTGCAAGATCACTTTTGTTTCGGGGAAGAGTGCATAGATGATACAGTGAATCAGGGTTTCAGCGGAAGGTTTCACCCCGACAAATTCTCCGGTCGTATTTCCGTCTTGATTTACAGTAATAAAATCCGACGGTAAGAAATTGGATTTATCCACTCCTGATCTCGACACCCAAATTTGATCTGCTTCGTCACGGAAGGAATAATTTGTTGATGTCGCAGGTGACCATCCTTTGAGGTTTAATGCCCGAATGGTTTGTGCCATTTCTTCTTTTATCGCTGTTGCATTCATGCTACAAAAGTATCATCTATTTACAAAAAACAAGCGTGTCCCATTTTCATGAAACACGCTCTATCATTTCTTATTTCTTCAATTAAGAAAGTGCTTCTTTTACGAGTGTAGCGATGAGTTTGCCATCTGCCTTGCCTGCCAATTTCCCTGTTAAAACCCCCATGACCTTACCCATTTCTTGGGGTCCTGAGGCGCCAGTTTGGGCAATCGCTGCGGCAACTTCTGCGCGGATCTCATCCTCGGACATCATTTTAGGCAGGTATTCTTCGATGACTTTTGCTTGAAACAATTCTTCATCTGCCAAATCTTGACGGCCCTGAGCGATGTATAATTCGTAAGTTTCCAAACGTTGTTTGTGCAACTTCATGCAGATTTTCATCGCGACTTCTTCAGAAGCTTCGCCTGAACCTGAGGTTGCTTCCAACAAAAGCTTCGACTTGATGTCGCGCAATACAGCAAGGCGTTCTTTTTCCTTAGCGAGCATTGCCGATTTAATAGCACCATTTATACGTTCAGTAAAGCTCATCAGTCTACGTTATCATGTAAGAAATTATTGCTTCTCAAGACACCTTTGTTGTCTTCCTCAGCCAATCCGAAACGGCTAAATGATTCTTCCGTGCTTGGTTTAGAATTGTCCAATTGGATATTGCGACGCACATAAGCTGGTTCATTTTCGAATTCAGCAATGCCTTCAGACTTTTTCAATTTAATGGTCAAGTCTTGAATGCGTGACATGCGCTCTTGTGTTTTACGTTGTTGTTCTTCCGGAGAAAGGACGGATCGTGTTGATTGATTGTCCAATTCCATTTTCACTTGGCTATCGTCTTCCAAATGGTGTACGATCACGGCTTCCTTTTTCGGTTCAGCTTGAACATCTTGAATCTGCCAGCTAAATTCCAAGGACTCTTGTTTTTCAACAGGAGCTTCTTCTATTTTTGAGATAGGAAGTTCTACACTTGGGCTAACGGAGGCAATCAATTCATCTTGTACCGACTCTTGTTTCGGTTCAGTTTTCATGAACGGCTCTTCGATTTGCGCTTTTACTTCCACTGCATTGATGAATGGTGTAGATTGCGTAGGCGAAGAAAGTTGTTCTTTGATTTCATTTTTCTGCTCCAGATCGAGTGTAACTACTGTTCTCTCTGGAGCTTTCTCAAAACCCGAGATTGGGTGATTTGACTTGAAACCAGTGGCGATCAATGTTACGCTTAATTTATCTCCTAGAGATGGATCAAATCCATGACCCCAAATCACATCGGCAGTTGAGCCAGCTTCATCTTGGATAAAATCGGTGATCTCAGTGATTTCATCCATTAAGACTTCTTTATTGCCGTAAGTGATGTTCAACAATACATATTGTGCACCGCTAATGTCGTTGTCATTCAATAGTGGAGAAGCCAAAGCTTGTTGCACTGCATTTACAGCGCGATTTTCACCTTCTGCTGAAGCGCTACCCATGATGGCACGACCGCTGTTGCGCATGACCGTATTCACATCATTAAAGTCCACATTCATAGAACCTGTGACAGAAATCACCTCTGCAATCCCTTTAGCTGCAATTGTAAGCACGTCATCTGCTTGGGAGAACGCATTAGAAATCGTCAAGTTCCCTGTGATTTCGCGAAGGCGCTCATTGTTGATCACTAGAAGTGTATCTACATTTTGACGCATACTTTCCAATCCTTCTTCAGCTTGTTGACGACGTTTTCTTCCTTCAAAGTTGAAAGGTACAGTTACGATTCCTACGGTGAGGATGTTCATTTCTCTAGCTACCTCAGCAATCACTGGAGCAGCACCTGTACCTGTTCCACCACCCATTCCAGCGGTGATGAAGACCATTTTCGTATTCTTGCCAAGCAATTCACGAATTTCATCGATGTTTTCGATGGCTGCATTTTTACCAATTTCCGGCAATGATCCAGCACCACGACCTTCAGTCAATGAGGGTCCGAGTTGAATTTTCAATGGAACCGGAGAGATATCCAATGCCTGACGGTCTGTGTTGCACACAATAAAATCTACACCAATGATTCCTTGGTTGTACATGTGGTTTACCGCGTTGCTGCCGCCGCCCCCTACACCAATCACTTTAATGATTGAACTTGTCTCTTTTGGTAAATCGAATTCCATAATTTCTATATTGTATTGTTGTTATTAATCTTCATTATCTGAAAAGAACTGCTGTGAACGTTTGATCAATTCATCGAAAAATGATCCACGCGTTTTCGTTGAATGGCCTTTCACATGACCTGGACTTGCCACTTCTGGCTGCTCGGATTGCGCATCCAACTTCTCAAATCCTTTCAACACAAGACCTATACCTGTGGCAAACATTGGGCTCGTCAAATTTTCAATGTGGTTGGTGTTTGCTAAGTGTTCAGTTGGGTAACCGATGCGTGTATCCATTCCGCTCATGTATTCAAACAATTGCGTAATGTGCTTCAATTGCGACCCGCCGCCTGTTACCACGATTCCGGCAATTAATCTCTTCGAATAGCCGCTGTTCACGATTTCGATTTGAACCATTTCAATGATCTCCTCCATGCGCGCTTGAATGATGCTTGCAAGATTCTTCACTGTAATTTCCTTTGGATCTCTACCCTTCAAGCCTGGAATACACACCACTTCATTTTCTTGGCTCTGTGAAGCCAATGCAGAACCAAACTTCACTTTTAAAGATTCAGCGTGGCGACGCATGATGGTACATCCCTCTTTGATATCGTCTGTAATTACATTTCCGCCAAATGGAATTACTGCAGTGTGACGAATAATCCCCTCATGGAAAATGGCCACATCTGTCGTTCCACCACCTATGTCCACCAACACGACACCTGCTTCTTTTTCTTCTTCAGAAAGCACTGCATCTGCAGACGCAATGGGTTCAAGGATAATTTCTTTGACCTCCAAACCAGAGCGCTTAACACACTTGTTGATATTCAACACAGCACCTACATGACCTGTAATGATATGGAAATTCGCTTCAAGGCGACGTCCAGCCATTCCAATAGGATCTTTGATTCCTTGTTCGTTGTCTACAATGTATTCTTGTGGCAATACCGTAATAATTTCTTCACCTGGTTGCATCACCAATTTGTACATGTCCTCAATCAACACATCAACATCCTTTTGGGAAATTTCCATGTCAATTTGCTTGCGTGTATGAATTCCACGGTGCTGTAAGCTTTTGATGTGCTGACCTGCGATACCGACGTTCACAGAACGAATCACCAAGGACCCATCCACACGACCTTGTGTCTCATTGACCGCTGCTTGAATGGACTGGATTGTTTTATCAATATTTGCTACGATCCCACGCGTTACCCCTAAGGACTCGCTCTTCCCCATTGACAAAATCTCAATTTTGCCATGCTCATTCCTCCTCCCTACGAAACATGCGATTTTCGTCGTTCCTATATCCAATCCTACAATAACCATGTGTACTATTATTTATTCGTTTTCTTCGTTACCGTTCTTGTATCCTTCTTTGATCTTGCCAACGATTTGACCCCTATATTTCAAACTAATTTCTGAGTATTTATCCCAGCCTTCGTAGGGCAAACCTTTCGTGTAAAAAATCTTTAATTTCTCAAATTTATCCCTCACTTCTCGGTCTGAAAACGCAGACCCAAATACAATGAGTTGATCACCAACAAGCGGAATTAGAACGAAATCACCATTCTTTTTCAAGTGAATTTGACCAATAAGCGCTTGCAATTCGGGATCATTACAAACATAATTCGAAATTCGATACACATCATCTAGCTTTCGAATACTTTTCAAGGAATCGTTGTTGATAATTTCTTTTACAGGAATAGACGTTATTCTATCTGGTATCAAACCAGTTACAACGACCACTCGCGCAGTATGTAAACCCGATGTTTGTACCACAATTCCATCCTCATCCAAGTAAAATGTTTCATGGAATTGATTGTAGATTCTTGCGATTGGCTTTCTTACAGTAACTTCTATTGTCCAAGCACTTCCAATGCGTGTAAACACCCGAACATCCTTGACCTCCGACATGGCAGAAATAAAACGCTCAATTGCTGATGCTTTCAAGGTTTTATGTGTTTGACCTTCAAAGATTAAGCCTTTTCGTTTCAGGCGATCGTACAATTCATCTTCGGTCAAAAATGCATCCTCACCTTTCACGTGAATGACAATTTTCGGTTTATCCATCGAGCGCGCACTGTGCACATTGCACGAACGCACCATAAGCGCAATGACACCCATAAAAAACAATACCCAAACGATTCGCTTTATCCAAATTCTCATGACAATGCCTTTGTTAATGGTTCAACGATTCGATCAATGTCGCCCGCACCGATGGTTAAGATCACACAATCCCTTTGCAGCGATAAATAATGGAGTGCATCTTCAGGAGCTAAAATCTGTTTTTTTGGGGCACTTATCGCGGCCAAAAGATGTTCACTGCTTACCCCTTCAATGGGCAGTTCGCGCGCTGGATAAATGGGTAAGAGGATGAGCTCATCCAATGCGGAAAGTTCGTGTGCAAATCCCTCAAAAAAGTCGCGCGTTCGTGTAAAAAGATGTGGTTGGAATGCACCAATTACGCGTGTACCAGGATACATCAAGCGCACGGAACTCAGGAAAGAATGAAGTTCAGTTGGGTGGTGCGCGTAGTCGTCAATGTACACCAGATTTTCTTTTCGAATGTGGTATTCAAACCTTCTTTTCACTCCTTTAAATGTCTTCAAGGCTTCGCGAATAAGGACTTCTTTCAAACCCAATTCCAAACACATGGCGATACAAGCTGCCGCATTTTCAGCATTGTGAATGCCGGGAATACCCAACTGCAGTCCTTGCCAATTTTCTTTTCGAATACGCACATCAAAGGTGAAATAGCCATTATCGAAGTGCATCTGTTCAACAGAAACTTCGGCCGTTTCAGATTCTACAGCATAGCTTATGATGCGCGCTTTTGGTTCCAAGGGCAGACCTTCCTTCATGATGACAAATCCCTCAGGATGGATCAATTCTGCGTAACTTTGAAACCCTTGTTTGAAATAGTCTACATCCCCATAAATGTCCAAATGGTCAGGATCGACAGAGGTTATGATTGAAGCAAATGGACTCAAGGCGAGAAAAGATCGGTCAAATTCATCCGCTTCCACTACAGTGTATTTGCTCGTGGTGCTTATGACCAAATTGGAATCGAAATTTGTCGCTATACCACCAAGGAAAGCAGAGCATTTCAAGGCTGATGAATCCAATATGTGCGCCAATAAGGCGCTGGTTGTTGTTTTTCCGTGTGTGCCAGCAACACCCAATCCAAGCGACGAGCGTGTCAGCATACCAAGTACTTCGGACCGCTTGTGTACCTGGAAACCTTCTCTTTTAAAATAAGACAATTCCCCCAAATTTTTAATGGCTGGAGTATAGATGACCAGTGTGTCTTCCTTGGATTTAAACGCAGCTTGTATATCCTCGGCCAAATCAGAAAAATGCACGTCAATGCCTTCTTCGAGAAGCGCTTCGGTCAGTGCAGATGGTGTTTTATCATATCCAGAAACTTCCCATCCTTGTCGCTTAAAGTAGCGAGCAAGTGCAGACATTCCTATTCCACCGATCCCAATAAAGTACGCGCGTTTAAACGCTTCGATTGGACTTACAATGGATTTCATTTCATGCTTAAAATGCGTTCAACTTCATCGACGATGGCGCCGGTTGCGTTTGGTTTCCCAAGGGAATGTATTGCCATTGACAAGGATTGACATTTGTCCGTGTCCTTCAAAAGCTGCAAGGCCTCTTTTATTAATTGAGACGGAGCATCAATGTCTTTGATTAAAATGGCAGCGTTTTTTTCGACCAGTGCCATCGCGTTTTTCGTTTGATGATCTTCAGCTACATTTGGCGAAGGCACCAAGATAACAGGCTTACCGATGATGCATAACTCAGACACTGAAATTGCACCCGCGCGTGACACAATAATGTCGGCCATCGCATAGGCAAAATCCATGCGCTGAATAAACTCAACGAGGTGAACATTTTCTGCGGCACCTTGACTCAATTCATTTTTCAAATCGTCGTAGTACAATTTTCCAGATTGCCATAGTACCTGAATGTCCGAATTTCTTAATTCTTCGTAGGCATAAACAACGGACCGGTTTAATGTCCGCGCACCAAGACTGCCTCCGATGATGAGCACAATAGGCTTGGTAGAATCCATGCCATAAAATTTGCAGGCTTCCTCGCGTTTGTTGACGATTTCTACCATTTCTTTTCGAACAGGATTTCCGGTCAACAAGATTTTTTCTTTTGGAAAAAATTGTTCAAGACCATCGTAGGCTGTACAGATCGAATTCACTGATTTCGCGAGCAGCTTATTGGTTTTTCCAGGAAAGCCATTTTGTTCTTGAATCAGGGTTGGAATTTTCAAATAGCTTGCAGCCTGCAAGGTTGGTCCACTTGCATAGCCACCAACTCCAATAACCACTTCTGGGTTAAATGACTTGAGGAGTTTCCGTGCCTTTAACAGACTCCCAAGAATTTTAAAAGGAAGAAGAAAATTCGAAAATGTCAATTTACGTTGAAACCCAGCAATGGGAAGTCCAACAATTTTATACCCGGCAGCAGGCACTTTCTCCATTTCCATTTTGCCCAATGCACCAACGAAAAGTATCTCCGCATTGGGATTACGTCTTTTTATTTCATCTGCGATGGCTACAGCAGGAAATATATGTCCACCTGTTCCACCACCTGAGATCACCACGCGATTCACACTCATGCCACTGCTAGATTATTTTCAGACTTCGTTTCATTTTCTGTTTCCATGTCCAAACGACTGGCAATGCTCTGAACGATTCCTATGGAGACACAGGTCATGATGAGTGCGGATCCACCCATCGCAAGTAGCGGCATATTTTGTCCGGTAACAGGAAAAATACCTGTACAAACGAGCATGTTTACCGATGCTTGGGTGAGCAGTAATATCCCTATGGAGATGCAGGCATAGGTTTCGAAGAGTCGATCTGTTTTCAACGCTATTCGAATAATTCGGTAGAGTAAAATCAAATAAAGCAGCACCAAGAAAATGGCAGAAATGGATCCAAATTCTTCCACAAAACTTGCATAATAGAAATCGGCATAGGCCTCAGGCAAATACTCTTTTAACTTCCCATCTCCCACGCCTTGACCAAAAATACTTCCATTGTAGATGGCAAGTTCAGCATTCATGGATTGCGCATTGGCCAGTACATCGGTATCGTTTTCCATTTTATTCAGGACCCTGTTTTTCCAAGTGTCGAAGCGTGGAAGAATGTTGAGGTCGGGCGCCGCCAAGTGCAGCATCACCAGAAGAAATCCCGCTGCGATGCCGGCTCCTATCACTGTAAGTAATTTCATCAATGGTACTTTACCGATGAACATCACCGTTAACGAAATAATAAATACAATTGCAGCCGTGGAGAAGTTATCTTTCAAGATCAATCCACAGATTCCTATCACTGGCAACAGCACGGGCCAAAATCCACCTCGCCATTTGTGAAGGAGTTCTTGTTTTTTCACCAGCATACGAGAGAGATAAATCAACAAGGCAAGCTTTGCGAAATCGGATGATTGAAAAGTCAAGCCCACGAATGGAATTTTTATCCATCGTCCTGCCCCATTCACTTTCGTTGGGAAAAGCAGGGTAAAAATCATGAGCGCTATGGCCAAGTAAAACGCAAACTTAGACAGCTGAGCGATATATTTTGGATCGCGCCGATGAATCAAAAACATGATGACAAAACCGATTACCACATACAAAAAATGCTTGAAAAGGTACTTAAACGGGGTGCCTCCTTCAATTTTTACGAGGATGGGCACAAAACTATACACACTCACCAACGAGAAGGAGAGCATCAGCAGCGTAATTATCCAAATCACGCGGTCGCCTTTGAGGTATTTTAGGTATTCTATCATTTGCCTTGAAGCACGTTCAATATGCGTTCAAACTCATTTTTTGCGTCTTCAGCATTGTCTCCTGATGCTGTAAACAACAAAATCGACTGTGGTTTAGCCCCTATTTTTGACATTCTTAGCGCTTCCTCCACACTTGTTGTGCCTACACAATTTTCAATGCCTAGCAGGTGTTCATTTTTTAGTGTAAAAATGGAATTGTCAAACAACAATGCGGCAGACAGTTTATTCATGAGCTCCGGTTGAGATTCCAATGCAGATGTCAAATCATGAGCATTACCCACCCATCTTACTGAAAATGGAAAAGAGTCAATCGTTGTTCCAATGGTTGACATGTTTGGATTGATCCACGAAAACACATCCATACCCCAAAGCTTTCCGTGCGAACGCAAAGACGATTGGTTGATTCGACTCAAGCTTTCTTTGCGAGCGCCCAAAAGCAGCTCTTCCGCAGAGATTGTTCGTTGTTTTTCCATTTCTCTACTTTTTTAAAGTGCGCGTACTGCGTCTTTGAACTGATTTCCACGGTCTTCGTAATTCTCGAAAAGATCGAACGAAGCGCATGCTGGTGAAAGCAAAACTGTTTCATCTTTTTTAGCGATACGGTACCCATAGGCCACAGCTTCCATTGCAGAACGTGCTTCTACGATGCTATCTACAACACCTGTAAAAGTTTCAATGAGCTTTTTGTTGTCGACACCAAGGCAGATGATGGCTTTCACTTTTTCCTTAACGAGGTCAATCAATTCGGAATAATCATTTCCTTTATCTACTCCACCTACGATCCAAACTGTTGGATTTTCCATGCTTTCTAAAGCGAACCAAGCAGAATTCACATTGGTTGCTTTCGAATCATTGATGAACTCGATGCCGTGAACTTTCGCTACAAATTCAAGACGATGTTCCACATTTACGAAGTCCTCCAAACTTTCGCGTACAATTTCTTTGCGGATTTCTAGAATCCTCGCCGCTACCCCTGAGGCAAGCGAATTTTGGGAGTTGTGTTTCCCTTTTAGTGCTAAATCGTGAATTGACATGGTGAATTGGTCTTTTATGTTGATTGTTAGTTGTTGCTTGTTTATATATCCTCCCACTTTTTGTGGAGTTGTTAGAGAAAATGCAGCTTGCTGGGCCACGATTTTACGTTGTGCTACTTCCTTTAAAATGATGGGATCATCAGCGTTGTAGATGAACCAATCGGCTTCCGTTTGATTTTGAAGGATGCGGAATTTGGCATTGGTATACTTCTGCATCTCGTAATTGTACCGGTCCAAATGATCGGGTGTGATATTGGTAAGGATGGCGATGTCCGCGCGAAACTCATGCATGTCATCCAGCTGAAATGAACTCAACTCCAATACATACCAGTCGAATTCTTCCTCTGCCACCTGTTTGGCGAAGCTTGCTCCCACATTGCCTGCAAGTCCAACCCGAATGCCTGCTTTTTTAAGAATATGGTGCGTGAGCATCGTTGTGGTCGTCTTTCCGTTGCTTCCTGTAATGCAAATGGTTTTTGCTGTGTTGTAGTAACCTGCAAATTCAATTTCAGAAATGATCTTCACCCCCTGCTCCCGTAGCTTTTTAATCAGAGGTGCTTTTTCGGGTATTCCCGGAGATTTAATCACCAGTTCCGCAGCGAGAATACGCTCATCGGTATGGCCCTTTTCTTCCCATTGCACATCAAGGTCATTCAACTCTTTTTTAAAGGAGTCCTTGATGGCACCTGCATCCGACACGAATACATCCCAGCCTTGTTTTTTAGCAAGGAATGCAGCACCAACGCCGCTTTCGCCAGCGCCCAAAATGGCAATATGTCGGTTTATTCCTTTCAACTAGCGGAGTTTTAATGTGACTATGGTAATTACAGCGAGAAGCACGCCTACGATCCAAAAGCGCGCGACGATCTTGGCTTCATGAAGCCCTACTTTTTGATAGTGGTGATGTAAAGGTGCCATGAGGAAGATCCGCCGGCCTTCTCCATAGCGCCTTTTTGTAAACTTGAAGTAGCCCACTTGGAGCATGACCGATAAATTTTCAATCAAAAAGATTCCACACAATACGGGAATTAGTAATTCTTTGCGGATGGAAATGGCAAATACCGCAATAATCCCTCCGAGGGCCAAACTTCCTGTATCTCCCATAAACACTTGTGCGGGATAGGCATTGTACCACAAGAATCCAATACAGGCGCCGACAAATGCGGCAATAAAGATCACGAGTTCCTCCGCGAGTGGAATGTACATCACATCGAGATAATCCGCGAATTTTGCATTCGAACTGACATAGGCAAGTACGGCCAATGCCAATCCTATGATAGCGGATGTTCCCGTCGCCAATCCATCCAATCCATCCGTCATATTCGCCCCATTGGATACCGCGATGACAATAAAGATGACAATAGGGATAAAGAGAAGCCATCCGTAAGACTTATTGGAGTCGCCTATCAACCAGTTGTAATTGAATTCATTGCCTTTGATAAAAGGAATTGTGGTGGTCATGTCATCCGTTTTGATCCACTTGTATTCATCATCTCCAGAATTGGTATGCTCATGGGTAACAAACTCCTCTTCCGCTTGAAGTTTGTAGTCCTTATCCACGCGCTTGTGCACACGCACATCCCCCGAGAAGTAAAGAATGCATCCAACAATTAAGCCTACGCCAATTTGACCAACAACTTTTGATTTACCAGCAAGCCCATCTTTGTTTTTTCTAAATACCTTAATGTAGTCATCCAAAAACCCAATGACACCTAGCCAGATGGTCGCTAGAATCATGGTGATCACATAAATATTGTGGAGTTTAGCGAAGAGAATGGTTGGGATAAGAATCGCCGCAAGGATAATTAATCCACCCATGGTTGGGGTACCAGACTTTTCAATTTGTCCAGCCAAGCCTAAATCTCTAACGGTTTCACCAATTTGTTGCTTGCGCAAGAGGTTGATGATTTTTTTACCGAAGAAGACCGATACAATGAGTGAAGTGATTAAGGCCATTGCCGCGCGGAACGAAATGTAATCAAACAACCCAGCGCC
>JBILBT010000164.1:0-7143 GCA_044353545.1 Crocinitomicaceae bacterium
TCGCCTCATGTGCGAATAATCCATTCGATGATGAAGTAGATAATATCCCTTTGTTCGTTTGAGAATTTAAGGAATATGAACTAAAAATTACAGATAATAAAATAAAGATTTTTCTTTTCATAATTTAAAATTAAAACTATTTTTTAAAATTTAACTGTTTGATTAACAACAATACCTTTACTAATCTAACATGTGAAACAAATATAATTAATTCAATTCAAGTCAAAATATTATCTAAAAATAAAGTTTGAACCTTTAAAAAATGTTTCTTTCAAAAAACCATTGGTAAATTCAATCATGAAGTAACTTTTTGAAGAGTTTGGACAATTAACGATCAAGAGAAATCAGAAAAAACTGAAATGTCGGAGGAGAGGAAGGCACTATTCATGGATTTGTATGATCCGAATCACATTAGATTCGAACGTTTTTGTAAAGCGAGGGTCTATGGTGAAATGGATTATAAGGATCTCATGCACGATACTGTCGTTATTGCGTTTCAGAAATTTGATCCTTCATTTGAAAAAGCACGTTTTTTGTCTTTTCTTTTTGGAATTGCGATCCGTGTCCTGGCCAACAATAAACGGCGAAAAGATAAAGATATGATCCATCAAAATAGCATTAAACGTGAGGATGAATTCTATGATCATACCATTCAAAAGGAGGAAATCGAACAATTGTATGCTGCATTGAATGAATTACCCGAAATTCAAAAGGAGTCTATCATTCTTTTTGAAATTGTCGGATATGCCATAAAGGAAATAGCAACGCTGCACGAGGTCAGTGAGAATGTTGTCAAACAGCGCTTGTTTCGTGGAAGAAATCAGTTGAAGCTAGTTTTAACCCGACAACTTGAAATCAGTAAAACAATTGGGTTATGACGGATGAACGAATTGATGTATTGTTTGAGGCCTTGAAGAATGAACGGCCTTCTGTTGAATCAAATGAGGTCATTGAATGGCTAGATCATGCGCCTAAAGTTCAGGTTGAGCGAAATTGGAAGTCGAGAATCAAACTTAAACCAATACTCTTCGGGGTTTTGTGTTTCATTGCAGCATTGTTTGTGATGCTGACTATTGAAGCGGAATCGCATCAGTCACCTTCGACACCAATTAAACCGAATAAAGTGAAGGAGCTTGTTGGAAATGGTGAAGACAGTTCAGTGAATGCGAGGCATACGTCTACAAGAAGAACTAGCGAAGAACGAACGCAAACGGATGTTCTCAAAATTCCAAGCGACACACTTTATTTTGAGCCAACCCCTGTTCCACATTCAGATGAAGCATCTACTAAGGAAAATAAACCGGAGCTCGTGAATGATGACAATTACTGGACAATCAATCACGTTGATCAATCGAAAGAATCTGAAATTCGGGATTATCTCTTTATTCTTGATTCTCTACAATTGTATGGACGTAAGGCACGTTTCACGATGGACGAACCGGATTGTTATTTGCAGATCTACAACGATTATGCAGTCATTTCTTACCGTTTTCGAAATCGAAGCTATTTTAGCGCTGGAACAATTCACCGGGAGGAGACACAGGTAATTGATGGTAATACATACAATGTCTATGCTTTTCAAGCAGACAACGCGATGATTAGCTCTAATTTCGGTAGTCGCGTATTCTTTGGCTTTCGTGAAATTGAAAATCGTACGAATAATATCGAGGTATTGTTCTTCAACCAGCCCTGGGCCCCAACTACCATTTTCACTGGTCACACAGCCGCTGAAGAGGAGCGGCAAAAACTTATGGAAAGATCAAATTCTCAGGAGAGAAAGAAGAAGGATTAGGGAAAGCTTTCAGTGGGCATCGGTAGTATTGGTCACAAAATCAAAGCACTTTATAAACTATCTCAACTTACTCTGCAAACTGCTCCAACCGCCACCATTGTGTACATTTTGGTAGCCTTTCGATTGTAATATGTTCTTTGCCGATGCACTGCGCATGCCACTCGCACAACAGGTAATCACGGGCTTGTCTTTCTTGATTTTTCCCATGCTGGCCTGCAAACTTTGTAAGGGAATGTTCACAGATCCTTTGATGTGTCCGCCATTGAATTCAGCTGGTGAACGCACATCAATGATTTGTGCGCCTTGTTTCATTAATTCGCTAAAATCTACTTTTGGCCCCATCCCAAATAGTTTTTTAAGTGTATTGATCATCTTGTTACTTTACTTTTGATTGATAATAATTTACATCGAGCCACGAACCTCCGTTGTAGCATTTTATGCCTTGCTGACTTAAAAAGTTAGTCGCTTGACCGCTTCTTCCGCCCGATGCACAGCATAAAATTAGCGGCGCGCTCATGGCCTTTAGTTCCGCTAAACGAGCCTGAATCTCTTGCAGTGGAATATTGATCGAACCAGCTACATGTCCACCAGAAAATTCTCCAGGTGTTCTCACATCAACAATCGTTGCTTTGTTTTCTCTGATGAGTTCTTCTATATTCATTTTTCTTTTGGTTTTGGCGTTTTTTGAAATGCATTAAATAACAAGCCTCCGAGTAAAGCGCCATACAAGGTGCTATTCAAAGGCTTTGATGTAATTGAACATGTGCCACTTGCACAACCCACAAAGTGGTAATAAAGATATCCCCCAATGAGGCCAATGAAAACGCCTACCAAGGTCAATCGATTGTTTCGTATAAACTGCTTCATGATAACTTACTTTTTACAGGTATTCCACCCGAAAACGCTATAGAGTGGACAAAAACCAATGGTGCTTGTCAATAGAAAAATGCCTGCAAGGACCAACCCAACAATGGCTATGGTACCCGAAATCACATTTCCTAGATACAATCCAGCAATAAGCGCAGCCACTGCAACGCGTAATACTTTATCTGTTGTTCCCATGTTTGCTTTCATACTGCTGAATTTTTGACAAAGGTGAGGAGAGAAGCACGATGTGAACGCAACTTAGGTTACATAGGGGACAAAAGACCGCTGCGCTTTAAGACAAAAGACCCGTCCGCTCGTGCGGACTCAAAGACAAAGGACCCGCTGCGCTTGAAGACTTGATCATTCTTTGGTGGCTGAGGACAACCATGAATTCAACGTGTTTACTGAAACAATCTATGTTCTATGATCCAATGTAATTCGTAATTCGTAATTGAAAAAAAGACACTTCTACGCTCTATGAGCTTCGAAGGACAATGGACTTCTGAAAGTTACGAGTTACCAATTACGAGTTACCAGTTGAGGGATTTTTGCTTCGAATTTCAAATTGTTTCCAAAACCGTAAAGACGAGCGTAGCATCAAATTCTTAATTAGACAAAAGATACTTCTTTGCTCGTTGAGCTTCGAAGTCTAAAACCGCTGCGCTCAAAGACTTGATCACACACGGAATTGCCATTGGCATCAAATTTCAAATTGCGTAGCAACAAATCAGTAATTCATTTTTAATTCTTAATTCTTAATCCTTAATTTTAAAGAATGGAAACAAAAGAAGCCTTAATCCAAGAATCATTGGGCTACATTCTTGAAGAATCGTTGATCAAAGAAATCATCCATTCTAGTCAATTGAAAACATACGACGTGGATCATACCATCATTCAAATTGGCGATGAAATGCGCTTCATGCCTATCGTTCTTTCGGGCTCAATTAAGGTATTGCGGGAAAATGCAGCAGGCGACGACTTGCTCCTGTACTACATTGAGGGAGGTGACACCTGTGCCATGACCTTGCAATGTTGTGTGAAGAATGCGACAAGTGAAATCAAGGCGATAACCATGGAACCATCAAGTTTACTCATGATACCTGTTGAAATGATGGAAACCTGGATGAATAAATACGCTTCGTGGCGCACATATATTCTTCAAAGTTATCATATGCGCCTCACAGAACTCATGGAAACGGTAGATGCCATTGCCTTCATGAAATTGGATGAACGACTGCTGAAATACTTAACTGATCAAGCAAAATTATTGGGCAGTTTAGAAATCCACCATACACATCAACAAATCGCTGAAGACTTGAATTCATCGCGCGTGGTCATTTCTCGCTTATTGAAACAAATGGAAATAAAAGGGCTGATTACCCTGCAGCGAAATAAGATTGTGCTCGGGTCAATCTAGTTACTACATCTTCAAACTCAATCGCACCATAAAGTTGGTTCCTGCTTGTGGGAAGTAGAAGTTCTCGTTGATGCGTGTTCCCCCTGAGATATAGCCCCAAGTGTAGCCATTGTTGCTGTACCTCACATTGAAGATGTTGTTGACTTGAACGCCCAACTTGATTTCACGCAAACCCCATTTCGCAAGGGTATAGCTCATCATGGCATTGCTTGTCGTGTAGGCATCCATCTTGCGGTCGTCTGACGAAGTGTTATCGAGGTATTGTTTGCCTACATGTTTTAAGGTGAGTGTCATGTCCAAACCTTCGATGGGCTCGTAACTTAAGCCTGCTGCGGCAACCATATTCGGAGAAAAAGCAATGTCTGTGTTTTTGTGGGCGATCACATCCTGGATCATGTTGCCATTCGCATCGTAGTTGTCATAATTGTCTACGTATTCATTGAAAGCAACGATCTTGTTTTGACTCAAGGTTAAGTTTCCTGTCACACTCCAATTCTTATGCAGCATGTATCCCCCATCCAATTCGATGCCTAATCGGTAACTTTTCGGAACATTCACACGGGTATAGGCGCCAACATCATTGATTTCTCCCGTCATGATCAACTGGTTCTTGTAGTACATCAAATAGCCATTGGCATTGATAAAGAGCTTTTCACCTTTGAATCGGTAACCAAGTTCAACATTGTTTAATTCTTCTGGTTTTGGTCTTGAATTCTCGGAACTTTGGGTAAAATCGTCGCGCATTGGCTCGCGGTGTGCCATGGCAAAGGAGGTATAAAACGTTGAACGATTAAAGACCTCAAGACTTACACCCACCTTTGGATTGAAGAAAAAGTAATTCACATTGACATTCACAGGAACAAGGTTGGAAAAAAACTGATCGACACCGTTGTAGGTGTAGTTCACGCCACGAACTTGAAGGTCAGCAAACAAATTGTATTTCAAGTCTCCATAGAACTTATTGAATTTCACAATCTGATAATACGCACGCGTGTAGGCACTGAACTCAGATTTTACGGCGTTGTTGTCGTAATAACGCTGTCCGATTTCACTCTGTGATGCTTGTCGTGCCCAAATGACTTCGCCAAAATGCCCTCCTTGGTACTGGTTGATAGAACCCCCAAAGGTCAACTTCAACTTATAGCTCTTTGAATAGTTTAGCGCGAACACAGTCCCGTAAAAATGGTTGTCTAAGCAACGACGACGAATGAGGTCGGTGGATGTAGTAGTATCAGCACCTGTGATCACTGGATTAAACCCGTAAAGTGCAAAATCCTGGTTTCGCTTGTATTGTTCGTAATACCCTTGGCCTCGCGTGTAGTGGCCTGAAATACTGAGCTGGGTGTACTGGCCCAACATACGCTTCAAGTGCAATTGATAGTGGTCTTGCTTGTAATTGTCTACCTCGTTTTTGTAGGTGTAATAATTGTATTTGCGCGGGTCAGAAGTAAAAAGATTGATGGAATCCTGAGCCGTTTCGTACATCCCGCCAGGATAATGATTGTTCTGATAATGTGCCAACAAGGCATTAGAATCTCCTGACAATTTTGCCGCTGGAATGCCCCACCACGATTGATAGGTCACCTCCTTGCCGCTAAAGACATTCGCCGTAATGTAGCTTTTTCCCAAGGACAATGTTCCCGATAAATAATACGACCTTAAGTTGGCCGTTGCTCGATCGATGTATCCGTCAGACGTAATGCTGGAAAGGCGCGCAGTCATTGAAAACATATTGTTAATGATTCCTGTGCCTGCTTTGATGTTGTTGCGCATGGTCATGAACGACCCAATGGAGTTATCCGTTTCGGCATAGGCTTTACTGTAACGGTCTTCAGTTTCTATGTTTAAACTTGCGCCAAAGGCAGCGGCACCATTTGTAGAAGTTCCCACACCTCGTTGAATTTGAATGTTGTCTGTGGATGAAGCAAAGTCGGGCATGTTCACCCAGTACACAGCATGCGATTCTGGATCATTGATGGGAATTCCGTTGATGGTCACATTGGTGCGCGTTGGGTCAACACCACGAATGCGAATACCTGTATAGCCCACACCTGTTCCTGCATCGGACGTTACCACCGCTGAAGGGGTTGACTCTAATAAATACGGAAGATCTTGGCCATAATTCAACTTAGAAAGCGTTTTCTTAGGGACATTGGTAAAGGTGGTAGGTGTAATGCCAATGGCTCGTTTCTCCACAATCAAGACATCTTTAAATTCTTGAACTTTAAGTAAGGTAATGGACAATTTAACCACCTCGGCTGTTGGCACAATCACCTCTATGTCCTGACTGTCATACCCAATACCTGAAACCGTTAAAGTGCAACGTTTTTCAACGGGTACACGAAGGCCAAAGGTTCCATACTCACTCGTTACCGCTCCCGTGTAGGAATCCTTGATGACCACATTCGCATAAGGTAGCGGATTTCCTGACCGATCGAGAACGACACCTGTCACATTGTTTTGACCGAAAGAAAAAGAAGCGAGAACGCTGCAAAAAAGACCAATAATACCGATAAATCCTGTTTTCATCATGTTAAACTAAAACAAGAACAAGGGGCGAATTCCTGATGGTAAATTCTTAAAATTCTTCACACGGAACATCCGTGGCTGTCATCTTCCCTACGCAGGCATTATCCTGTCCAGGTTCAATGGGTATGATCTCAGCCCGAAAAGTAGGGCACCCCTTAGAGACAATGTAAAAGTACAGATAGATTTGGATTGATGTACGCTGTGGTCCTAAATAATTTTTAGTCCATTCCTTCGAAGATGGCCATGCACGTCTGAAGTCGGTCTTCAATGGAACCTTTCAATACAGTGAACGGCAAATTGAGCGCTACCAGTTTTTCGTGATACAATGCAAACAATTCGTGGCGTTGTTCCGGGTGCACACGCAGAGGATCGGGTTCCCAAGGAATATCAGGAGAACAGAGAAAATAATGGCCAAAATCTTGACTATTTAAAAATGCTTCAATGACTGGATTGGTTCTGCCAAAACGCACCTCAGACCAAACTTTTAACACCAGCATTTCGGTATCAGCCACTAAAATTCCATTGATTTCATTCCACA
>JBILBT010000165.1:0-7099 GCA_044353545.1 Crocinitomicaceae bacterium
TTACTCTGGTTTATGGGCCAAAGGTCTGAAATATCGAACTTTTTGAGGGATTTACAAGAGATTGGTGAAGTGTGAGGTTGAGTGTGAGAGCGAAGAAAAACTAGAGTGGACCCCATCGGGGTCGAATGTTTGTAACCATAAGCCCTCCCGAAAAGCCAATGACCCCATCGGGGTCAAACAGTTAAAATACTAAATAACTAAATCCAGTAAAATAAAAACCACCCCCATACTTTAAAACCACTTCTTAAATTCAATGAATTCAATGATTTCAATTAGTGCAGTAAATTTTTATCGGACAACAGTGATTCGTAATCGGTAATTCGTAATCGGTAATTCGTAATCGGTAATTCGTAATCGGTAATTCGTAATTAGTAACTCGTGGCTTCGAGACTTCCTTCGGAACCTCAGCCACCAAACTCGTCACTTCAAAATCCCTGCTCGCTCAACAATCGCCTTGTTCTTGTTGGCCAATTGCCCACATGCCGCATCAATGTCTTTTCCTCGGCTTCGACGAACATTGACGACAAGATTCTTCGACTCTAGAAAGGCCGCAAAGGCATCAACGTTTTCTTTACTGGCTTGTTGAAATCCGCCATCATCAATGGGGTTGTACTCGATGATATTTATTTTACAAGGCACGCAGCGCGCAAAAACGGCAAGTTCCTGGGCGTCTACTATCTGGTCGTTGAAATCTTTGAAAATGATGTACTCAAAGGTGACGCGAGAACCTGTTTTTTCGTGGAAATACTGCAATGCCTCCGACAATTCTTCTAGGTTATTGCTGTCGTTGATTTCCATGATTTTGCTTCGCTTCGCGTCGTTGGCAGCATGCAACGAGAGGGCTAAATTAAATTTTACCTCGTCGTCTCCGAGTTTGCGAATCATTTTGGCAATTCCGGCAGTGGATACGGTAATGCGCTTCGGTGACATTCCCAAGCCTTCGGGAGAGGTAATCATCTCCACAGAGCGAAGCACATTTTTGTAATTCAACAAGGGTTCGCCCATTCCCATGTACACGATGTTCGTAAGTGGGGTGCTGTAGCGCGAATCCGCTTGATCACGGAGATAAACGACTTGATCTACAATTTCACCAGCACTTAAATTCCGTAAAAGCTTTAATTTACCGGTTGCGCAAAATGTACATGATAAACTACAGCCCACTTGCGAAGAGATACACGCTGTAGTCCTCGACTTTGTCGGAATCAATACGCCCTCAACCACTTTTGTTTCATCAATGCCAAAAGCACATTTAATTGTTTTGTCACTGCTGATTTGTTGATCTTGGACAGTTAAATGGTCGATGTAAAATTCTTGATTGAGCAGGTCACGAAGTTCTTTGCTCAAATTGGACATGGCGCTAAATGAATGTGCATTTTTTTGCCAAAGCCACTCAAATACTTGCTTGGCACGAAACGATTTTTCTCCGCGTTCGGACAAGGCTTCTTTAAGTTGATTGAAGTCTAGAGATCGAATATTTATACGCTGCTCGCTCATGTAAGGCCTCAAAGATACTGAATAAACACGTGTTTTAATGTGTCTTTAAATCCAACGGAGATCCGATTCTCTAAGAATGACGCTTTTGCCGTTTTGCAATTTGACGGTTGTGAAGGTTTTTGTATGCCCCTCAAACTTGACCATGGTTCCCTCGGGCAATGACAAAGTTGAGCGTTCTCCAAGGTCATTCACGAAAACGGGAGCAGATTTTTCAACGACAATTCCATACGGGTGTTTACGCAAATAGTCTTGGGTGGTGTAAGCTGAGAAAATGCTGAAAAATAGCAAAATAAAGGTGGATAGCCCCAAAATACGCAGCATTGGATTTCGAGAAAAATCATTCTTACGCAGTAGAAAAAGCGAGCACAGACCGAATGCGAGGGCAAGGATTACACTCAAATACGTCCAGCTGGGTAACCCGACGCGCAAGAGTGCACGTTCAAATCGCGTTGCAATGGGGAAAGGGATGTCAGTCAATCCAAGTGATTTTCTACAGGTATTGATATTCGCAGAACTTTCTTGATCGTTAGGATTCGCTTTAAGTGCTTTGAAATAGGCCCAAATGGCCATCCCATTTTGGTTCAGATGATGAAAGCAAGATCCGGCGTTGAAGTAAGCACTCGTGCTGTGTGCTGATTGATCGGCAAGTTCTAAAAACAAGGTTGCCGCTTTGTCGTATTCTTTTCTATTGCTCAGCGCTACGGCCTCTTCGAACTCGTTTTGGGCGAAGGAATAAATTCCTGTGAGCAGGTAGAGAAATACCAGAACTAGTTTCATGCCTTGTGCAATTCAAGAACAAAAATTCGTGCCTCCAGAAGGGTGTTTTCGGCATCAATAGCCTCAAGCCCCATGCCGTATTGCACATTTTCACAGGTGGACATCAGGAAGGCATATCGAGAAATTTGCGCGTCGGAAGAACCGTGTTTGATCAATTGATGCACAATGATCTCACGTGTGCTCGGTGTTACGTTTGATAGAGTCATACACTGACTGATTTCCATTTCAACAATGCCTTGAATGGCAGAAAAGTAGTTCGCGTTTCGCTCAGGAAAAGTCTTTGAGAGTTGTTCAAACTGAGCAATGATTTCGTCGCGTGTGCGTTGACTTGGAACATCAGATTGAATGGGCGTAACATCTTTTCTTCGAAGCCATAGTCCAAAAAGGAATGCAATGAAAAGTGGTGATCCAAGAAGCCCCCAGTAGAGCGGGCTCCCGAAGTTTAGTCCATTTTCAGCAGGGACATCTATCTCTTCGCGCATTGGACTCCACAAATCCAAGGTGCTTGAAAGTGATTGTTCACCATTCGTCGAATTCTGAAAGTTTGGATTTTGCTGAATTCTTAAAATCATGGGCTCCGTGGAGGACTCGATGTATTTCTCTTTGAACGGATCGAAGTAGGCGAATGTTGTTTGTGGCAATGTCAAGTCACCGGATCGATTGACCTGAATGTTGAATTCAAATGTAATGGAACCTTCTGCACCTTTAAAACTGTACGAAAGATCCTCGGTCATCACGGGATCTCCGTAGAGGATAAAACCTTCCGGAAGGTCTAACTTCGGTTCGCCGATGTTTTGCAAATTCCCCGTTCCTGAAATGCGTACTTTCATGGTGAAGACATCACCCTGACGCATGCGCGTGCCGGATACCTCTCGTGAAATGCTAAAAGTCCCCACACCGCCAGTAAAGCTAGCTGGCGCGCCTGAGGGCAATGGCTTTACTTCAACTGATGCACCAGATGAGGTGATCGTAACAGCATCGAAGGCACTGTGCAAAATCAGTTTGAATGGTTCGATTTTCTTTTTTCCGGAGCCAGTAGGGAAAACAACTTTTTTATCGTAGTCAAAGGTGTAGTAGCTGTTTCCTCGAATGCGTGCTTCTTCCAACAAGATGCGACTGGAATTTCCAATGTCGTGCTTGTCGATGACGCCATCCATTGCAAACGCTCTGTAATTTTCGAGGTGTGTGGCATTGAAACGGGTATAAATCTTTGCGGACAAAACAAGTGGTTGACCTTCATAAATTGACTTTGCAGATTGCGTAATGATTCCAAAAGCTGGATCACGCAATTGTTTAGTGGTAAGTTGCACATCAGATTGAACCTCGGGAGCAATCTTTTTGATGGTGACACTCACCGTGTTTGAGCGGTAGACTTTATTTCCCTTTTTTACAAAGGCTGGACCAATGGTATATGTTCCTTCTTTGTCAATGGTGCCCGTGTGGGAATAAAAATAATAGGTGACAGTGCGGCCAGTATTGTAGTCCGTTTCCTGCTCCATACCGTTCATGATGTCGTAACCCTGAGTAAACGATTGGGGCAGATCGACTTCGATGTCTCCGTGGATGTTGGATTTTACTGAGATGGTAATGACGTCACCTACATTGGCCGTTTTCGGTTCAACGGTTAACTGTACGAGAGGTTTTTGCGCAACAGAAATGAACGCGAAAAAGAAAAATGCACTATGTAAAATAAGATACTTCATCACCAGTCTTTCCCCGAACGAACCATTCCGTATGCTTCTTTTCCTTTGTTTAATTTTCTCATTGTGGCGGCCTCAGCACGTGTCAACTGATCCAGTAAGCGCTCAATGCTTTTGTTTGGCAAACGCGCACCGTTCTGATCTCCTTTTGAATCTTTGGGATCCTTGTTTTTGTTTGGATTTTTGTCTTTTTTCGGAGGATTTTGATTGTCCTTCGGAGGAGTTTGGTTTGGTTTATTTTTTTTGTCTTTGTTTTTTTGTTGCTCCTTTAACTTTCGAATGGCTTCCGACAAGTTGTAGCGGGTCTTTTCGTTATTTGGATTTTTTCGCAAGGCATTCTTGTAGGCGCTAATGGCTTGAGCATATTCCTTCTTCTGCATGAAACTATTGCCAAGATTGTGATGGACCTTCGCTTGTTTTTTGCTGCTTTTAATTTTCGATTTACTTAGCCATTGTGCCGCGGCTTTGAAATCACCTAGTCGATACGCTGTTTGACCAATCTCGTTCGCCAGGTTTACGTTTTTCGGTGCCTTCTTTTGTGCCGATTGGTAGTACTGAAAAGCAAGCTTGAAATTTTTGTTCGAATAGGCAGTACGGGCTATGTTCAATGAATCACGCCATTCTTGTGTCTTCCCCGTAAAGCTGAGGAGCACGCTGATTGTGAACGATATGAAAATTGCCTTCGTCATTTTATCTGTTCCTTAGTTTCAGCCAATTTGTGCCCGTAATCAAGAGAAGACCACAAATCAAGGATGCAAATAACGGAAATTGATATTGATTTTGTGCTACCTCAAACTCCTGTTCTTGACCACTTGAGCGCTTCATTCGGTTAATTTGTGTTAAAATGGGCTTTAAGTCGGGGAATCCTTCTGCGGTAATGGCCGCAGTGCCTTTGGATTTTGAGGCAAGTTCACGGATGAGGTTTGGATTCATACGCGACATTACCAATTGTCCGCGTCCATTCCTCTTGTAACCCAACTCGGGTCGTAATGGGTCGTTGGGCACGGGTCCTCCATTCGTTGATCCCATTCCAAGGATAGACAAAGCGATGTTTTTTTGACGAAGTGAATCGATGATTTCAGCAGGATTTTCTTCGTGATTTTCTCCGTCGGTGATAAGTAAAACTCCTTTTGAGGTTTTGGATTTTGTGAACATCGTATTCGCCGTTCGCAAGGCTGCTTTGATGTTTGTGCCTTGATTCGAGAACATTGACGTTTCAATTTCATCGATGAACAATTTTGCGGCGGAATAATCGGAGGTCATGGGCAATTGCACATAAGCACTACCGGCGAAAACACAGATCCCTACTTTTTCACCGGTAAATTGATTCACCAACTGATTTAGGGCACGCTTGGCACTGAGCAAACGCGTTGTTCCTCCACGCATGTCTTTGGTGTTCATCGAATTGGAAACATCTAGGCAAACGACCAATTCAAGTGTTTTTGTGGTGATATTTTCCTTTTTCGTTCCGAAGGAAGGTTGTGCCATGGCCAAGAGAAGAAAAACAAGGAATGATCGAAACAAGAGGAAGTTGATGAGGGCTTGATTCGCTTGAATGGGTTTGATCATGGAGGCACGAACACTTTTGTTGAGGTGCTGTGTTCGTGCATTTTTTCGACGTAAATCGATATAGAAGAAAATGAAAAGTGGAAGAAGTAGACTCAATCCCCAGAGTGCATCGCCGTTGATAAAAACCAAATGCATTTGCGAATCATCCTCGGAAAAGTACCCAAAGAGCGCTACAATTCCGAAGAATGTCAACCAAAAGGCGAGTTCAAAAAGGAGAACACGCGCGAATATGCGCTGGATAGGATAGGTATAGCTTGGATTATTGCACATGTCTAAATAGTGTGCGTTGAACAACCCAAGTAAGCAGCGACAGCAGCAAAGCCCAATTCAAAAAGGCCATCGGTGTGGCCGGCGGATCAGATGAATAGCGTTTGTCGGTCAGTTTTTGTTTTTCCAAGTCTTCAATTTCTGCATAGATCTTTTGCAGGCTGGCTTCATCAGTTGCTCGAAAATACTTTCCATTGGTTAGGTTCGCGATTTTCATCAGTACGTCTTCATCGATTTCGACCGGCATATTTTCGTAGCGTATGCCAAAAGGTGTAGATACGGGTGTAGGTGCTTCGCCATTGCTGCCAACGCCGATGGTGTACACGCGAATTCCCTTGGCACGAGCAGTTTCTGCGGCTGTAATTGGATCGGTGTCTCCTGCTGTATTTGTCCCGTCGGTGAGGAGGATAATGACTCGAGAAGGCAGGCTGTCATTCCTCAATCGCGTTACGGCGGTACCCAATCCTGTTCCGATGGCAGTTCCACCGTCAAGTCCTTCGGGGCTCACGGCGTCAATATGTTGTTTTAATATGTTGTGGTCCATGGTCGCTGGACATGCCGTATAAGCCTCACCAGCATAGACAACAAGTCCGATGCGATCTCCTCTACGGCCATCTACAAATTGCTTGGCTACGCGCTTGGATGCTTCCAATCGGTTGGGTTCGAAGTCCATCGCGAGCATCGACACGGACACATCCAGTGCAATGATGATATCGATTCCTTTTTTGTAATCCTGATGTATGCCTTCTGGTGACTCGGGATGGTAGGGTTTGGACAAGGCGAAAATGAGGAGTGCTAGTGCGCTAAGATACACTAGGATTAAGACCTTGCGCACTCGAGGAATCCAAGAACTTGAAAATGTTGACTGTTCAGTCGGGTTTCCGGTGAATTTTAAAAATCCAGGCGCCTGTCGCTCCTTTTTTATCCAAAACAAATAGGCAATAGGGAGCAGTGCCAAGGCGATGAACCAAAGCGGGGCGAAGTATTCATACTCCCAAAAGGCAATGTTCCATTCCTCAAACATCGCTAGGTTCTTGTTCTGATGTTCGTTCAACAATGCTGCGGCAATCATCGAGGTTTGCGCGAATCAATTTTTCTTCAGGAGCTGACTTGGCAAATTTCACCATGTCTGAACCGTTCAAGATAATTCCAATTTCGGAAAGTAGTTTCTCGCTCAATCCATAGTGCTTCAAGATAAGTTGTGCTTCTATCGTTGTTTTTTCAAGAAGATTGATTCCAAAGCGTTCCGATAAATAGTGGCGTAAGATGAAAGAAAGTTCACTGTAGTGTTC
>JBILBT010000015.1:0-22108 GCA_044353545.1 Crocinitomicaceae bacterium
AATACCGCAAGGCTTTGGATGTTGACTATGCCAAAGGGCCTTTGTCTCAATGGTCGTCAACGGGATACATCGAAGTGGCATTCAAAGGAAAAACAGCATTGATTTCCGATTATATCGATGGACAAGACCCTCTTCAGATCTTGTATGAAAAAGCGCATAAGGATCCTGAGAATGTTGAACATGCGCAATTTACAGAGATAACACTGACATCGACTTTTCCTACATCAACACGCTTAGGATTTCATGCCTACTTGATGGGCGATTTTGTTGTCTTGGCGGATGATCAAGCTGTCTGCGAAGAAGTTGTTGCGGCCTTCAAGATGGGGAATACCTTGCAGCGCGAAAGTGAACGTTTCCAAGTTATTTTTGGGGATTTGCCACGGAAAGTATCTGAACGAAATTATGGGGCAACCTCTCATTTCAGCAAGTCCATTTACCGGGATAGAATCTTACAGACCATTGTCAATATGCCTGAAAAATCAGTGAATTCTGCTGATGAGGCGGCCCCAGAGTCATTTACAATGCACGTGGATGATCAAATTGCAGATTTCTTGGTGGAAGAGGGAAATGGCAACGCTTTCGTACTTTCTTCAAGTGGTAAGGTCTTGCGATTTAAAGGGGGACAGAAGTCTTGGGAGCGGCGTGTGAGTGGACGTGTTATTGGCCAGGTGAGTAGTGTGCAAACTGAACGTGATGGTCTCATCTTCTTTGTGACGACCTCTACAAAGATTGTTGCGTTCAAGGACAATGGCGATCTTGTCAGCGGGTTTCCGGTCAATTTGCAAGGAAAAACAGCCGCTACGGGTGCCAGCGCTTTTTTATACAATGGAAGAGCTTGTGGCGTCTTGATGACGACAGGTGGGGAGTTAATCACCATTGGCTCGTCGGGAAAGGTAGTGTCATCGATTGCTACAGGACTGACATCAGTAAAAAAACTTCCCGATGTATGGCTCAGTCAAGGGAGAGTAATGTATGGGGTACATGGTGTTGGTCGATACAGCATTTTTGATGCTGACCGCAGACGGGAATTGCGAACGATTGCATTTACAGGAAATGCAGTGGCATCCATCAAAGGGAATGAACTTGTTTTAATGGCTGCTGAAGGGAGCCGACTCGTGAGATTTGATCAAAAAGGGAATCCAAGCGATTTGGCAAGTTCATCGTCTAAAGTGTTCGCGGCGTATGATGGTGCCCGAGAAATTTTTGCGGCAGCAAGTGCTGGACGAATAGATGCATATGATCGTTCATTAAGCTCAATTGGTGGATTCAATAGTGAGTGCAATGACATTGAATGCATTAGTGCCTGCAGGTCAAGCACAGGGACAGTGGTTGCCGTAATTGATGGCCTTGAAAACAATGTGTATCTCTACCGTCTTACAGGAGATAAATATACAGAAAGAAGAATTGAAGGAAGCACAAAATGTGAACTTCACAATGTGGGTGTGAGCCTTCGATTGACAACGATCGTGGATGATTACCTGATCCAATATACACTCGATTAAAGCGAACTTATGAACCTATTTAAACGTATTTTATTTTCTGCAGCGGTGTTTACAGCTACTGCTTCGTATGCTCAAAATTACCTCGGAGTGATTACTAGCAATTATTCTGGGGTGATGGGAACCGATTTGCAGCCCGCAAGTTTTGTGGACGGTAGATTTGTAGTAGATGTGAACCTCGGAAGTTCAACTTTTAATTTTTATACCAACGCCATGTCTTTCGATACGAAAGGAATGCCCGCATGGTGGACGAAGTCATTCTTAGATACAGCTGTTTACAATTCATGGGCACCACAAGATGGCCAGGCTTTCATGGATCAGTTCATCATTAAAAACTATTCTGAAAATTCTACAAAAACATTGGGCGCATACAACAATGTGCAGCTCGATGTATTGAATTTCGCCTTTCATATCAATCCAAAAATTGCCATCGGATTTTCAACGAAATTGCGTTCCATCACGAACATCGACAACATCGACCCCCAGCTTATTGTTCTCGCAGAAAACGCACTAGATTACCCTTCGTTGTGGAATACAACATTCAATGAAGAACTGTTTTCCGTGCAACACATGACCTGGGGTGAATATGGCTTCAACTATGGTCAAGTGATCAAAGATGATGGTGAGCATTTTATGAAAGTTGGTGGTCGTCTGAAATATTTAACAGGAATTGCATCCATGTATCTGCATACGAACAACTTCAATTACGATCTTAAGAACGAAGATTTTTCGAATTCATTAAGTGGAGATTTTAGTTATGGCTATTCGGCGAATCTGAACGGGGTATCTACCTCATCAAATCCAGGTTTTGTTACCTCAAGTTTCGGTATGGGTGGAGATTTGGGCTTCGTCTATGAATGGCGTCCTGAGTGGAAAGAACACAAATATGACATGGATGGTGAAACAAACATTTGGCGAAGAAATACCAATAAATATAAAATGCGTGCAGGTATTTCCTTGCTCGACATGGGTGGAATGAAGTTTCAAAAAAGCGACAATAGCCGAAACTTCTCTGTAAACTCAGCGAATTTGTTCGATTTACATACATTCGACGCAGACACATCGCTTGCAGATTTTAACGGTACTGTGGACAGCTTAATTCTAGCATCACCCGATTGGACGGCTGATGAAAATGTTGGCTCTAGCTATTTTATGAAAACGCCAACTGCTCTGAGCCTTCAACTCGATTACCATATTGGAAGCTGGTTCTATGTAAATGCTACGGGCATGTTGAATGTGCTGTCTAAACGCAACGGAAATCATGTGCACATCGCCAATCAGTTTTCGATCACGCCATCGTTTGATCACCCATGGGTAGGGGTTTATTTGCCAATGTCGTACAACCAATATTCAGGTTTCAAAGCTGGTTTGGCCACGCGTTTGGGACCTTTGACCATTGGTATGACTGATTTTAGAACGCTGTTTGCTGCTGGAAAGGTGCGAGGAACAGAATTCTACATGGGATTGCGTGTGCCAATTTTGTACGGTCATCCAAGTGACCAAGATGGGGATAAGGTTTCTGATAAAGTGGATGAGTGTAACATCGTTCCGGGGGTTTGGGCCTTCAAAGGTTGTCCTGATACGGATGGTGATGGGATTAAAGATACGGACGACAACTGTCCAGAAGTGGCAGGTCCTGCTGAATTTAAAGGTTGTCCGGATACGGACGGTGATAAAATCATAGACAAAGAGGACGATTGTCCTGAGTTGGCTGGACTTGCTCAGTTTAAAGGATGTCCTGATCGTGACAATGACAGCATCATCGATCCAGAGGACGATTGTCCAGATGTTGCAGGCATGAAGCGCTTTAGAGGATGTCCGGATACGGATGGTGATGGCATCAAAGACGATGAAGATGCCTGTCCAGACGTCAATGGCCCACTTGAAAATCAAGGATGTCCGGATACCGATAAAGACGGATTGTTTGATTTCTTAGACGATTGTCCAGAGATCGCAGGACCTAAGGAAAACAAAGGTTGCCCTTGGCCTGACACAGATAAAGATGGGTTGTTGGATAAAGATGATGATTGTCCAAATCTTGCTGGTCCGATTCCAAATAAAGGATGTCCTTACCAAGATACTGACAAGGATGGTGTGCTCGATAAGGACGATGATTGTCCAGCAACAGCAGGTCCAGCATCGAATAAAGGATGTCCAGTGATTGAGAAAGAAGTTGAAGAAATTCTGAAAACAGCATTCTCAGCTTTGGAGTTCGAAAATGGAAAAGACATTATCATGACAACATCATTTGCTTCGTTGGATGAATTGGCTGAAGTGTTGATTAAGAAACCAACGTGGGGACTTCAATTGACGGGTCATACGGATAATGTAGGTGATGACCAGAAAAACTTAGTCTTGTCTAAAAAACGTGCTGAAGCGGTTAGAGTATATTTGGCATCGAAAGGCCTTGACGAGTCAAGATTCTATGTCTTGTACTTTGGAGAATCTCAGCCAATTGCACCGAATGACACCCCTGAAGGACGACAAAAGAATCGTCGGGTAGATATGGTGATTATCTTTAAATAATTGTTATCAAAATAGTGTAAAGGGGGGGAGTTTGACTTCCTCCTTTTTTTGCGTGAAAAAATCGGTAATTTTGAGTAATGTTTGAAATGTTAAGATCACAGCGCTATTTACTCAGTATCCTTTCGGGATTATTGATGATTGTATCTTTCCCATTTACGGGAAGTTTAACGCCTCTTGTATTTGTCGCGTGGATTCCTTTTTTCCTTGTTGTACAGAATATTTCTGATAAAAGGTACCGCAGCGGAAAAGTGTTTATTCATGCTTATATTACTTTTTTCATTTACAATATTGGAACAACGTGGTGGGTTTGGAATGCATCTGGAGGAGGAGCTGCAATGGCAATTCTACTCAATTCACTATTTATGGCGCTTACTTTTCAACTTTTCCATTTCTCAAAAAGGAAATTGAATTTAAAATTTGCCATCTATACACTCCCTTTCTTTTGGGTAACCTTTGAATACCTGCATTTGCGGTGGGAAATGTCTTGGCCTTGGTTAATGTTTGGAAATGTTTTTTCGATCACGCCTTCTTGGGTTCAGTGGTATTCCATCACGGGTGCGCTAGGCGGTACTTTATGGGTACTTTATGTCAATATTCTTCTGTTTGATTTGCTTCGATCTTGGAAAAATTCAAATCGCTTGAAAGTAAGAAAATATGCATTGTTGGCAGGCGTGTTGCTTTTCGTCCCATTGGTATGTTCACTGATTCAATATACTTCATTCACTGATAAAGGACGCAAAATTGAGGTCGTTGCAGTGCAGCCCAATATCGATCCCTACAATGAAAAGTTCAGCAGCTCCATTGAAGGACAAATCAACACCATGTTATCCTTGGCGGATCTAAAGGTTACTCAGAAAACGGAGCTGGTTATTTTTCCTGAAACAGCGCTAAGTTGGACCTTCTACGAAAGCGATTTTCCTAGGTTGCCCATTTACCCGATGCTCATGGATCACATGAAAAAATGGGGGAAGGCACAGTTGTTAACTGGGGCATCGACGGCTAAATTTTTTGAACGCAAACATTCAAGGGCTTCCATGAAAATAAATGGTGGACCCGGGTATATTGAAAGCTACAACAGCTCAATGATTTTGCGTGCTGAAGGAGATTTTGAATTTTTACATAAATCGAAACTCGTTCCTGGGGTAGAGGTCTTGCCTTTCTCTAATTGGTTTCCAATCTTGGAGGAATGGTCCATCGACAACGGGGGAACTTCAGGGACCTTAGGCGTTGAAAAGGAACCAAAGGTGCTAAGAGACGCTGATTTTTGCTTTGCCCCCGTCATTTGTTACGAGTCTATTTATGGAGATTTTGTTCGCCAACAATGCGCCAAAGGTGCCGAAGCAATTTTTATCTTGACCAACGATGGGTGGTGGAAAGATACCCCAGGGTATAAGCAACATTGCAGTTTTGCTTCGCTTCGCGCCATTGAAAACAGGAAGTCAATCGTTAGAGCAGCCAATACGGGTACGAGCTGTTTTGTCAATCAGCGGGGTGATTTATTACACCAAACAGATTGGTGGAAACCAGCGGTAATTCGGGCTGATGTTTCATTAAACAAAAAGAAAACAATCTACATGCGCACTGGGGACCTGCTCGCAAAGGTTGGAATGGCCTTGGCTTTCTCGCTTCTATTGTTAAGTATCTATCGTATTTTCGTCCCGATTAAACCAATTACTCATTGATTTTCATCACACCAAATCGTTCTTTTTTGCCAAATACGGAATACAAAAGAAGTTCATTGGAAACATAATCAATTTGAAACAATTTCGGCACTGCTAAAGCTGTGATTTCTTTTCGGTCGAAGAATGTCTTGCGTTGCATTTCACCTGTTTCTAAATCCAATTCAACGAGTGCCACAGCATTCTTGTTTTTTCCAAAATTTGCTGGATAGAAACGTTCATTTGGAATAAAGTTTCCTTGCTCGTCGTAGTTGCGTATGTTGTCGTTGAAAATGAAACATAGTTTTCCATTATTCACGTAGCGTTCATAGGAAGAGAATGGACCTCCATCGTTGGATGAAACTTGGTATTTATTGATTTTTTTCAACCACTCAAAACCACCACTTTGTCCAATTTTGAAAGCGATGATGTCGTTGTAGTAATAGGTATATGTGGTTCTCATCGCCCCAGTTCTCGGATCTGTGTAGGTGTGAACGACAACATAGTATTGTTCCATTGATCCGACAATACTTCCGTCTTTTAAAACTTCAGATTGACGCACAACATAATTGTAAAGTTGTGGCTCGCCTTTTCCTCGATCCTCTCTCTTCTGTGCTTTTTCCTTGGCCCGATCGCTCCAATCTTGAGTGATGAAATCTTTTCCAAATTTCTCAAACCCCTGATCAATAAGTGCCTTTTTGTCAAAGTCTGCCCTTAGGAAAAACAAACCAGAGACTCCACTTTTCCCTTGGTCACCATAAATTCCAACGAAGGTAAAAATGTGATCATTATCCGAACTCATTGTCATTGCTTCAACCCGCTTGCCTTCAAGGTCGATGGTGAAATCTTCAATCCCTTCATTGGTCAATTGTAAGATGTGCATTGCTTTGTAGTTCAGGTAATTTCTAAATATCCCTTTGCTCTCGGGTTCAGAATATTCCATGACGGAGATGAAATAGTCGCCCTTATTTGTGAGGTAATGTTGATAGATTTCAGACAGCTTCCCGGAGTATGGCAATTTATAGTCACCTTCCGTCATTGTATTCATGTCGTTGTCGAAGACCTTAAACCCGTAACGGTCTTGTTCATCCTTCTTTCCAGGAATTTCCCAAACGACTCCGAAAAATTGTTTGTCACGTGAAGTGAGTATGTTGAAAAATCCTTTTGATCGTCCTTTTTCCAATTCGTATGACGCAATTTCTTGAGCGCTTCCTGAGCGTTTCATTTCGCGGTCATATTCCTGCATGTACATGTGGTTTCTGCCTTCTTTTCTGTCTGACAGAAATACAATTACTTTTCCATTGATTGTGGCAATTCCCTCAAAACTTGCCATGCCTTCATTGGCTTGCATCACGACTTTTCCTGTCGCGGTTAATGCTAGATTCTCATGGTTTGACATGGTGTAATTTCCAAGCAATCCACCACCTGACCAACGCAGTGCGTAGAAATTTTTCCCAGAGTTTGGAAGAATGGAAATCATCCTGCCCGTGCGGCGCGATAGTTCACTCCACTCTATGTTGTTTTGGCTTTTTACAAAAGTGTTCAGAACGGTGAACAACGCAGTAAGTAGGAAAATTTTCATTTGACTGGAATTAGATGAGTTGAATGCCCGTATAATTTTGTGGCGAAATTGCCTTTAATTCTATTTTTAAAGCATCTGAAATAGGAAGTTCATCTACAAATTGGTGCACAGATTCTTTGGTCACCGCCTCATTTTTTCGGGTTAAACCTTTTAATGCTTCGTAAGGTTTTGGAAATCCTTCACGACGCAAAACTGTTTGTATTGCTTCGGCAACTACAGCCCAATTGTTCTCAAGGTCTCTTTCAAATGCTCTTTCATTTAACAACAATTTATCCAAACCAGCGATGGTTGATTTTAATGCGATGAATGTATGCGCAAATGGCATTCCTATGGTTCTAAGAACTGTAGAGTCTGTTAAGTCGCGTTGCAAACGAGATACAGGTAATTTGGAGGAAAGGTGTTCAAATAAAGCATTCGCAATACCAATATTTCCCTCGGAATTTTCAAAATCTATGGGGTTTACTTTGTGTGGCATCGCTGATGATCCAATTTCACCTTCCTTGAGTTTCTGCTTGAAATATTCCATCGAAATGTAGGTCCACATGTCGCGGTCTAAATCGAGGATGATGTTGTTGATGCGTTTTAGGCAGTCAAACAATGCGGCTAGATTGTCGTAATGTTCAATTTGCGTCGTCGTCTGACTGCGTTTCAGACCAAGGATATTGTCAACAAATTGATTGGCAAATCCAACCCAGTCTTTTTCTGGGAAGGATACAAAATGTGCATTAAAGTTTCCCGTCGCTCCCCCAAACTTCGCAGAGAATGGCACGTTCTTCAGCTGCTCCAATTGAATGGATAGACGTTCTGTAAACACTTTGATTTCTTTACCCAATCGCGTTGGTGAGGCAGGTTGTCCGTGTGTTCTAGCCAACATCGGAATGTCTTTCCATTCATTTTGTAAATGAGACAAACGATTGGTCAGTTGTTCAACCAAAGGGAGATATTGCTCAACGATGGCATCGCGCAATGAAAGTGGAACACTTGTATTGTTGATGTCTTGTGACGTTAAGCCGAAATGAATGAACTCGAGGTATTTGTCCAAGCCGATTTCTTGCATTTTTTCTTTCAAAAAATACTCAACGGCTTTCACGTCGTGGTTGGTTACCTTTTCCGTGTTTTTGATCCACATGGCGTCTTCTTCAGAAAAGCGCTTATAAATTCCGCGGAGTTCATCAAATTTCTCCAGCGGAAAGTCAGCCAAGGGCTCGATTCCAAAAGAAACCAAGGCGATGAAGTATTCAACTTCAACGAGCACACGGTAACGAATTAACCCAAATTCTGAGAAATATGGTTGAAGCTCATTTGTTTTACGCTGATAGCGTCCGTCGACAGGGGAAATTGCTGTAAGGCTACTGAAGGAAAGTACTTCCATTTTATGTTGTTCTTGGAATTAAAGGCCAAAGATACGAAATACAAATCGAGCAAAGAACGTCAAATTGGCACCAATGATTAAATTTGATTCATGACATTTTTCAACGATTTACTTCTTGGTTTTAGGTCTTTTTGGAAGGCGATGAAGTTTATCAGAGATTATCAATTGTACTGGTTCATGCTTATTCCTGCGGCGCTCATGCCCGGAATTTATGTTCTTGGCGCATATGTATTGAAGCGGCCTGTTGAGACCGATGTTCATTCTGTGAATGATATTGTTTGGTTTATTCTTGGTCAGCTTTTTCAAATTTCGGTGGCCTTGCTCTTTATGAAGTTCACCAAATATCTGGTCGTCATCCTGCTCTCACCGCTGCTTACCCATTTGAGTGAGCGAACAGAGCACATTTTAACAGGGAATGTTTATCCCTTCGATTTCAATCAATTTGTTCGAGATGTGAAACGTGCCTTGCGCATCACATTTCGAAATTTGCTCTGGCATTACGCGCTGGTAATGAGCTTTGTACTTCTGGTGCTCCTTGTTTGGCAAGAATTCAAAGAACTGCCAATTTCCATCATGACACTGGTGATTGGCTTTTACTACTATGGATTCAGCTTTGTCGATTACATCAATGAACGACGAAAATTGACCGTCGAACAGAGCATTCAATTTATGCGCAAACATCGCGGTTTGGCCATTTCAATTGGCGCAGGATATTCACTTTTAATTCTTCTTCCATTAAATACAGATGTCGTGTTTGGTTTGAATATCACTAAAGAAGGGTTTTTAGCAGGACTTGGACAGTTCTTATTCCATATTTTTCTATGGATTTGTGCAGCAGCAGCACCCGTAATTGCGATCGTTGCAGCAACTATTGCCATGAATGACTTGGTGAAATTGAAGCGTAAACAATGAGTTGTCGTTAAATTGAAGAGCGGAAATTTTCAGTTAAGCAAAAATTTCGTTTCTTTTGTGCTGAGTTAATTCAAACCAACCTTTTACTCCATGAAATCATTCTATATTTTATTCTTTTCGATGATCGCTTCATTTTCTTCAATCGCGAATACCGAAAAGATTACGACACCGCCAGATTCGACAAAAACGGTTAAAGAAATTGCAGATGTGCTTTTGACCATTGAGAAAGGAAAAACATTGTTTTCGGAAGGGAAATACCGAGAGGCATTAATTGTTTTCCGTAATGCTGGTACTGTTGATCCAAAAAACTGGCGAGTATTGTACTATTCTGCGCAGTGTTACTATGTATTCAATTCGTATGGGATTGCTTTAGACTATGCTAGCGATGCGATATCTTATGGACAGGAAAATGTAGACAATGAGGCCTATGAGTTGTTGGCTAGATCGCATCACCGCATGGGAAACATTGATTCAGCTCTGCATTACTATCAAATTTCAATGGAGAAAATTAGCCCAATGCGGGCCAAAGAATTGATGATTGGTTTGCACATGGAACAATGTCTATTTGCAAAGGCGGAAATGGCAGGCCCGAAATCGTCAATGCGCTCCAATATGATTGGTGAGGTGAATTCAGCTCAGAATGAATACTGTCCTGTTCTTTCGAACAATGGAACGGTTCTTTACTTTGCCTCGCGCCGCAGCGACACCAAAGGGGGCTTGCAAAATGCGGAAGATGAAGAGTATTTTGAGGATGTTTACCGAGCAGTTTGGAGTCCTACCGCGGGTACATGGGACAGTGTATCCAATGAACTTGGAAGAATCAACACCGAAGGTTTTGATTGCATCACCTTTGTTTCTTCAAATGGAATGAATGGACTTATGACCGTGAATACCTCAGCAACAGACGAAAAAATCATCACGAAGGGTTCAGATATTTTTGAGATTACCATGTCGGATAAAGGGAAATGGTCAACGCCAAAGATCATAGCCAATAAAACCATCAATACAAGCTTTTTTGAAGGATCAGCAACGATGACAGCGGATGGAAATACGATGTACTTTGTTTCAGACCGTAAAGGAGATAAAAGCTCTACAGATATTTACATGGTTCAAAAAGTGGGTAAAAACTGGGGGGAAGCAAAGCCACTTCCGATGACAATCAATACCATTGGACGTGAAACGACACCATTTATTTCGCCAGATGGAAGATGGTTGTTCTTTAGTTCGGATGGCCTACCAGGTATGGGAGGATTGGATGTTTACGTTGCAGAGAATCTTGGCTCCACTTGGGGTGATCCCGTGAACTTAGGAATCATGGTCAACACTGTAAATAACGATACCCATTTTCAATATTACGAAGCTTTGAAAAAAGCAGTCATGGCTGGACTTGAAGTATTTGGAAAGAAATCAAGCATCAACATGTACGAGATTGACATGAGCACATTTACCTATCCCGGAAAAAAATAATTTTTGAACTTTATGAAAAGAGAGATGTAAGTGCATCTTCAAAGCACCCAATGGGTGCTTTTTTCGTCTAAATAACCGTTATGAAGAAATTAATCTATTCCCTTATGCTGGCCTTGCCAGTCGTGTTGAATGCTCAAAAAGAGATTCCACTTTCCTCAACCATCCAAAAAGTCACTGTGTTCTTTCAGGGCGCACAACTGGACCACTACCGTTCGGTTGAACTGCAGCCTGGTCGTCAAGAAGTCGTGTTTCAGAAACTGACCGATTTTGTTGATCCCAATACCGTGCAAGTGAAGGCCAAGGGTTCATTGACCATCATTTCTGTGAAAACACGCAAGAACTTCGAGGACATGAAGATCACCAACGAGGAGGTAAATGCCTTGAACGATCAAAAAAAGAAACTGGAAAAGCGCGACCTCAATCTGCGCGACGAATACGAGATTTTACTGTACGATAAAGACTTGATTTTAAAAAACCGCGAATTGAAAGGCACTGATCTCGGATTGAAAGTTTCTGAATTGAAAGAGGCTTATGCCTTCATGCACGAAAAATTGAATGCAATTACGATTCGTCAATCTGCCATCAAGGAAGAATTGGAAGGATTGAACAAGGACATGAACCGCATCGAACAAGAAATTGTGAGCCGCAGAAATAAACCCGTAACGAACTATACCGAAGTCATCGTGGAAATTGATGTCGACAAAGCAACCAAGGGTGAGTTTTTCTTCTCCTACATTACCCCAAGAGCATCTTGGAAGCCTTATTACGACATGCGTTCCAATGGAATTGGGGAACCCGTGCGCTTGGAAGCCAAAGCCTTGGTGACACAATCCACAGGAATTTCTTGGGATAATGTGGACTTGGTGCTTTCGACGAATGACCCCTATGAAAATTCTGCGGAACCTATTTTAAATCCATGGTACCTCAATTACAACAATTATCCGCAGCAACGAACAGTCGCAACACGCCAATTGCCAACGGTCGACTATTCAGGTCAATTGTTGAAGGGGATTGTGATTGATGCCACTACAGGTGAAGCAATGCCCTTTGCTCAAATTCGTTTTCCATCCAATCCAAATGTGGGAACAGTGACAAATAGTGACGGTAAATTTGAAATCAATGTACCCCGCGGTGAATACTACGCGACGGCAAGTTATGTGGGATATCAGCCGATGCAATTGCAGATTAGCGCGCCGTATTTGAAGTTCTTCTTGCAATCCGATCAGTTGGATTTGGACGAAGTAGTCGTGTCCGATAAAATTCAAGTGACTTCTTCTGCGAGTTATAAATTGTCGGCAGAATCTATCGATGGGGTAATCATTGAGAAACGCAACAAAAATCGAAAGGGTAGATATAGAAATGATATGATGGCAAACGGAAATTCCGTTGAATTATCAGTAGGACAGTCAAGCTCTTATACATGGTCTCAACAAGCACAATCAACTGTGGTGCAAAAAGACTTGCGCGTGGAGTATGCGATTCAATCCAAAATGAGCATTCCTTCAGATGGAAATGACCACCGCGTGCACATCGACGATTTCGAATTGCCGGCAAACTATGAATACCACAGCGCACCAAAATTAGATCCATCTGTGTTCTTAACCGCCCAGGTTACCGGTTGGGAAAAATTGAACTTGTTGAGTGGTGAATCGAACTTGTACTTTGATGGAACCTATATCGGTAAATCGTACATCGATGTCAATTCGACAAAAGACACCCTTTCTTTCTCATTGGGTAAAGACAGAAAGATTCAAATTGAGCGCTTGCGCATTGATGAAAAGAGCACAAAGAAAACCATCGGTGGTCGCCAGAAGTTTGAAGTGGCGTACGAGATCAAAGTGAAAAACAATGGTGGGGCAGCAATTCCGATTGTCATCAAAGACCAAATGCCACTTTCGGTGAATACAGACATCAAAGTGAAAAATGGCGATTACTTAGAAGCTATACTCGATGAGAAAACGGGCATCTTGACCTGGCGCATCACTTTAGCACCGTCTCAAAGCAAATCCATGAAATTCAATTATTCGGTGGATTCGAATCCTGGGTATGTGCTGTATGTGGAATAAAAATTGAGTGAAATTGAATAAAGGCCGATCCCCACAGATCGGCCTTTTTCGTTTACCTTTGTGCCCCATGAAAAGGTACTTCATTGAAATCGCTTACGACGGCTCCACTTACTTTGGGTGGCAACGTCAGCCTTCACAAATTTCTGTGCAGCAAGAGATGGAAGAGAACTTAAGTAAGTTATTTTCCAATCAACCGATTCAAGTTGTGGGTTGTGGGCGAACAGATGCAGGCGTGCATGCCAAACAGTATTTTCTTCATGTCGACCTTCCTGAAATTGCCGATACGAATCAATTTTGCTTTAAGCTCAATCGCATGCTTCCAGCTTCTATTGCGGTGTATTCGATGAAAGAAGTTGATGCTGAAATGCACGCTCGATTTAATGCCACAGCGCGGACGTACAGGTATTACATTCACCAGAAAAAAGATCCGTTTCGCGAAGTCTTGAGCTGGTATGTACCTCAAGAGCTTGATTTTGAAGCAATGAATGAAGCAGCGAAACACTTACTGGGTAAACAAGATTTTACTTCGTTGTCGAAATTACACACCGATGTGAAAACCAATACCTGCACAGTAAGTCATGCGGAATGGAAAAACGATCAAAGCGAGTGGTACTTTGAAATTACGGCAGATCGTTTTTTGAGAAATATGGTTCGCGCAACGGTTGGAACCTTGATGGATGTGGGACAAGGAAAAATTCCTTCATCGAAAATACCTGGAATCCTTTCAGCCATGGACCGCGGAGCAGCATCGACATCTGTTCCCGCGCATGGCTTATACTTATGGAAAATTACCTATTGATAAAATCGACGAATGATTAAACTAACGGAATACACGAAGGGTGGAGGATGTGGCTGCAAAATAGCACCTGAAGCCTTGAGCGAAATTTTAAGCGGTCACCTCACCAACGATGAATTTCGCTTGATCGTTGGAAACAGCACGGGAGATGACGCAGCTGTACTCGATTTGTTGAATGGCTCTTGCCTCCTTTCCACCACGGATTTCTTTACACCGATTGTCGATTCATCATTTGACTTTGGACGGATCGCTGCGGCAAATTCCATCAGTGATATATACTCGATGGGTGGACGTCCTGTGATGGCGCTAAGCATCTTGGGCTGGCCAACGGAAAAGTTGGGCACTGAAATCGCATCAGAAGTTATTAGGGGTGCGGTAGAAGTCTGCAAGCAAGCAGGAATAGCCATAGGCGGTGGTCATTCTATTGAATCTCCAGAGCCTATTTTTGGTTTGTCGGTGAATGGTGTGCTGAATTATCATCAATTGAAACGAAACAATACCGCGAAAGCTGGAGATCTGCTTTTCCTGACAAAACCAATCGGTACGGGTATTTTGTCCTCAGCGATGAAACGAAACATATTGAGTGAGGGGCACCTAAAAACGTGTGTAGAGTCCATGGCGACCTTAAATTTTATGGGCGAGTTTTTAGGTGACGTGGAGGGTGTTCATGCCATGACTGATGTTACTGGCTTTGGATTGATTGGCCATTTGACGGAAATGACAGATCACGATCGCTTGACAGCTGAACTTGACTATGCCTCCATTCCTTTGTTGGAGGGAACAAAAGAGCATGCTGCCAACATGATTTATCCCGACAACACCATGCGCAACTGGAAGGCCTATGGCGAAATGGTGAATGGCATTACGGGTGAATCTTTATTGACACTTTGTGATCCACAAACCAATGGAGGTCTCTTGTTTGCCCTTGACCCTTCGGCTGTCGATGAGGTGAAAGCCTTGTTTCAACGTGAAAATGTGAGCCTGTATGAAATAGGTTCATTCAGAGAAAATACAGGGTTTTGCGTTGAGGTGAAGTAAACAAACGCGCAGAATTCCTCCAAGTAAAATCAGACTTCCTTAAAACGGATATTTGTTGGCAGCGATCAAAGCTTCAGCTATCGTTTGACGTGCTGCCTTTGGATTGAAATGTTCAGTTTTTGTGAAACGCTTCAATCCCATCAGCATCATACGTGCTTCATCGCCTTCGGCAAATGAATTGATGGCATCCTTAGCGGCCTTTTCAATGCGGTCTGCAGCATCGTACACATAGGTTTTTGCGATGGCGATCTGAACGGTTGCTGCTGTTTCGCCTTGTGCCTGAATGATTTTCTCCACACGAAGAAGTACCGACTCAGCTTGATAGGTCCAAATGGCGATGTCGGCGATGTTCATGAGTACTTCTTGTTCTTTCGCGAGTGTCATCATTAGCTTTTGAACGGCACTCCCCGCGACCATTAGAATGGTTTTCTTGAAACCTTCGAGCGCCTTGAATTCATTGCCAAAGACACCTTCAGGTAAGTCTGACACGGACGGAATGCTCATCAGTTCGCTTGCAATTTTCATGGCTGGACCCATCAAATCTAGTTCACCTTTCATCGCACGGCGTAAGATCATGTCCACGGTCAACATGCGGTTGATTTCATTCGTTCCCTCGAAAATCCGGTTGATGCGTGAATCTCGGTAGGCGCGTTCAACAGGTGATTCGGCCGAATAGCCCATTCCTCCATAAATCTGAACCGCTTCATCCACGACGTAGTCCAAGCATTCAGAACCTGCTACTTTCAATGCAGCACATTCGGCGGCGAATTGCTCAATTCCTTTCAGTGTGGCTTTGCCTTTGTCCATACCTGAAGCAATCAATGCATCGATGGCGTCGTCAATGTTTTGTGCTGCTCTGTAGGTTGCCGATTCCAACACATATGTGCGAATGGCTTGTTCTGCCAATTTGTAACGAATAGCACCATATTTCGAAATGGATCGGCCAAACTGTTCGCGCTGGGTGGCATAATGGATACTTTCTGTAATCGTTTCTTTGGCACCACCAAGCACTCCTCCGGCCAATTTAATGCGTCCAATGTTCAGAATATTCAGAGCGATTTTAAATCCATTTCCACGTTCGGAAAGGAGATTTTCAACAGGCACTTTCACGTTGTTGTAGAAGACTTGTCGAGTGGATGAGCCCTTGATTCCCATTTTCTTTTCTTCTGGATTCAAGGTGATTCCTTCACTGTCAGCTTCTACGATAAATGCGGATAGATTTTCATCGTCATCAATTTTCGCGAATACCGTCATGAAGTTGGCAAAGCCGCCATTGGTGATCCACATTTTTTGTCCATTCAAGAGGTAATGGCTTCCATCAGGGGATAGTATTGCTTTTGATTTTCCTGAATTGGCGTCCGAACCAGAGCCCGGCTCCGTAAGGCAATAGGAAGCTTTCCATTCTCCTGAGGCCAATTTAGGAATGTACTTTTGTTTTTGGGATTCATTCCCATAGTAGAGTAGTGGTAGAGTTCCAATTCCCGTGTGGGCGCCATAGGCGACTGAAAATGAATATCCTTTTCCAAGTCGCTCGGCTGCAAGCAGTGATGTTTTAAAGTCGAGACCCATTCCTCCGAGTTCTTCAGGAACAGACAAGCCAAGTAATCCAAGTTCCCCCGCTTTCTCTAAGAGTTTTTCCATGAGACCGGGTTCCATGGCATCGATTCGCTCAATGTTCGGTGTGACTTCTTGTTGAATGAAATCGTCACACATTTGTGCAATCATCCCTTGTTCCTCAGACCATTCTTCTGGCGTAAAAATTTCACTTGGTGTGACGTTTCGGATTATAAACTCGCCGCCTTTAATTGGATTTTTCTCTGCGTTTTCCATGATGTTCTGCACCTTAAAAATGTGACAAACGAATGTACAAAATTCACCAATATGTTATGCGTGCATATTGAAGTTTATTTCCTGAGGTATTTACTTCGCTATAGCAATGCGCAATTTCTGACCTTTGACTTTCTGATCGCGCACGGTCTCTAGCAGTGCTTTGGCTTTCTTTCTTGGAACAGCGACAAAAGAAGATCGATCTTGAACGATGATGAGTCCAATTTCATGTTTCTGCAATTGCCCTTTTTGTCCGAGGAAACCGACCAAATCGATTTTGTTGATTTTATCCTTTTTTCCAGCGCTAAAATAAAGCGTTACCCATGGGCTGCGGAGAGGGGTATTTTTTCCGGTTGGTGGTGTGTAGGCTGTGCTTGGAACGTCCAAATAATCGGGAGTATCTTCGCTTTTGTTGATCATCAGATAAGCACTTCCGTTGGCTTTCATACGCGCAGTCCGGCCGTTTCGGTGTGTATATGCTTCGGCGTTTTGAGGATATTGGAAATGCACCACATGTTGTATTTCAGGAATGTCTAGTCCACGAGAACCGAGGTCAGTGCATATAAGTGTGTGAAAACTTCCATTTCTAAATTTGATCAATGCGCGTTCGCGATCTTCTTGTTCCATGCCACCGTGGTAGGCCACGGCTTCGTAGTTCATGGAATTTAAATAGTCCACAATGGTTTCAGTCGCTTCACGAAAGTTACAGAAAACGATGGTCAATTCACCATTGAATGAACAGAGCAAATCAAACAAGCGTTCAAATTTTCCATCAGAAGTAAACGCAACGTTGTAGTAGGTGATATCGGGTTCTTGAAAATTGTCTAGGTGGTTGACAATTCCTGGATCTGTGAAGGATAAATAACTGGGAAATTCCTTGAGTTCTGTCGCTGAAACCAAACAGGTTTTTTTCACTCCTGTGAGTTCAGTTTGCATGAATTTCATCTGATCCTCAAAGCCAAATTCAAGACATTTATCGTATTCGTCAATCACCAATTGCTTCACTTGGCTCAGGTCTAGCTGTCCACGTGTAATGTGGTCACAAATTCTACCAGGGGTTCCAATTAGAACAGCTGGGGCTTCGGTCAAACTATTGATTTCAGTGCGCATCGAATGTCCACCGTAGCACGTAAGGACTTTAAAATTTGACTTTAATGACTTGAATACCGTTTCAATTTGAATGGCCAATTCCCGAGAAGGTGCTAGGATTAAGGCTTGAATATCCGATGAATCTTGTTTCAGATTACACAATAAAGGCAATAGAAAGGCAAGTGTCTTCCCTGAACCAGTTTGAGAAAGAATGAGCAACTGGTCATGCTTGGTGTGTGCATCTATGGTTTCGCGCTGTAAGTCGTTCAATGATTCGAACCCAGCACTTTTCAAAGCAAGGTCAATGGTGTGTTGTGATTTATTCATGTGGTAAAGGTAGTCCTATTTGGAGATTAAGAGATTTAGATTTTAAGACGTCAAGATTTTAAGATGTCAAGACTTGGGGACAATGGACACTTCTTCGCTCTTTGAGCTTCGAAGGACCGCTTCGCTGATGGAACATGGAACAAGGACTTGATCGTACTTCGAAATTGCCTCTGGCACCAAATTCCTTTAGGATCAAATTCCAAATTTGCGCAGCAATCAAATTTTTTAAATTGCGCAGCATCAAATTCTAAATTGCCTCTGGCACTACAACATCTCAATAACCCCAGCAGCGCCTTGTCCGGTGCCAACACACATCGTAACAACTCCATATTTCTGTTGGCGTTTTTTAAGTTCATTCATGATCTGCACACTCAACTTTGCTCCTGTGCAGCCGAGTGGATGGCCGAGTGCAATAGCGCCACCGTTGACATTTACCAAAGACGGATCTAAACCAGTTTCTCGAATTACGGCGATGGACTGTGACGCGAAGGCTTCATTCAATTCGAAGAGCTTGATGTCATTCAATTTTAGTCCAGCGGCGGCGATAGCTTTTGGAATGGCATCGACAGGACCAATTCCCATAATCCGTGGCTCAACGCCAACAACGGAATACGAGGCCAAGCGTGCAACTGGCTCAAGATTCAATTCTTTCACCATGCGTTCTGACATCACCAGCACAAAAGCAGCGCCGTCGGATGTTTGCGACGAGTTTCCAGCAGTGACTGATCCCCCCATGGCGAAAACAGGCTTTAGGTTGGCCAAGGCATCTAGGGTACTTACTCGTGGACCTTCGTCGGTGTCTATGGTATAATTTTGCACCTGCCGTTTTTCATTTTCATCGAGAAAAATGCGCTCAACATGTACGGGAACGATGTCGTCGCGGAAACGTCCGGATTGAATCGCTGCAAGTGCCTTTTCATGGGAATGTAAGGCAAAGGTATCTTGCTCCTCGCGGCTAACATTGTATTGCTTGGCAACCGCTTCGGCAGTGAGGCCCATTCCCCAATACCATGTCGGATTTTCTTTCCCAACCTTTGGATTCGGAACGATTCGCCAACCACCCATCGCCATCACCGACATGGATTCAACACCACCTGCAATGATGCATTCTGCCATGCCTGCTTCAATCTTTGCCGTTGCAATGGCGATGGTTTCCAATCCTGAAGAACAATAGCGATTGACAGTCATTCCCGGAACTTTATCTGTATTCAAGCCCATCAGCGAGATCATTCGTCCGACATTCAACCCTTGTTCGGCCTCTGGTGTTGCATTTCCAACAATTACATCGTCAACACGTAATTTATCCAATTGCGGTACAGACGCCATTAAGTGTTTAATTACATCTGCTGCCAAATCGTCGGGTCTGTAAAAACGAAAACCGCCTTTACCTGCTTTTCCAACTGCTGACCTGAATCCAGTTACTATATACGCTTTTTGGTTCATTTTAGATAGATGTTAAGATTTTAAGATATCAAGATTCTAAGATGTCAAGATAGTAAGACATTAAGATTTCAAGACTTGGTTAAACTATTGTGTCATTTCTGAGTTTCTTGCAAAATCCACCAATCATTTTTTGGATTGATGTTATTTGGGTTAATGTTTTTTGAGTGCTTATATTATACAAATCCTCCAACAATATAAGTTGTGTTTCAAGTTCGTATGACGATGAAATTGAAATGTTTAAAAAGTGTAAAAATTCTTTTTCGGAACTTCTGCCTGAACCTTCAGCAATGTTTGATGGAATTGAAATAGCGCAACGCTGAATTTGAGAAATGAGCCCAAACTTTTCATTTACTGGCAGTTCATTTGTTAAAGCATATACGTGTTTTACCAAATTCATAGATTCCCTCCAAATTTTTAATTCTCTGAAATTGTGTGTTTTCTTCATCATTGCCTTTGATATTTTGAACCTTTGAATTCTATAACTATCAATTTACGGCTTTTTACAATGGAATGGAAGTCTTAACATCTTAAAATCCTGACATCTTGAAGTCTAATTCCTAAGAATTTTCCCTTTCTTCACCAAACTCTCCAGGCGTTCCAAAGTCTTGCGCTCAGCGCACAATTCCACAAATGCTTTCCGTTCTAAATCAAGCAAATACTGCTCGGAAACAACCGTGTTTTCGCTTAAGTCACCTCCACATAGCACGAAACCTAGTTTTTCGGAAATCACACGGTCGTGCTCTGACATGAAATTTCCAGAAAGCATTGTGTTTGCTCCGACATAAACGATTCCAAGGCCTTCTTGTCCCATTACGGTGATGTTCTTTTCGCGTTTTGGCGCCACATATCCTTTGTTTGCTAGTTCCAATGCTGCAGCTTTGGCGCGTGTCAATTGGTGGTCACGACTCACAACAACTTCATCGGTTCCCTCACGCAAATAGCCCAAGTCGAATGCCTCGTAAGCGGATGTGGATACTTTGGCTTGTCCAATGGTCAGGAAGCGTTCACGCATACGGTTGATTTTAATGTCGCCATCTTTCAATTCATCGGAAAGTCGCTTCGCAAATTCTTTTGAACCACCGCCGCCAGGAATGACACCGACACCGAATTCAACCAATCCCATGTACATTTCAGTATGAGCGACCACTTTATCTGAATGCATGGAAAGTTCGCATCCTCCACCCAAAGTGAGGTTGTGAGGGGCTACAATTACGGGCACATCGCAATACCTTACCCGCATCATGGTATCTTGAAAGGCCTTGACGGCAAAATTCAATTCATCGTATTCTTGTTCGACCGCCATCATGAAGATCATCCCGACATTGGCACCGGCAGAAAAATTTTGTCCTGTGTTGGAGATGACAAGTCCTTTGTATTCTTTTTCTGCCATGTCAATGGCTTTGTTGATTCCTTCGATGACGCCACCGCCAATGGTGTTCATTTTTGTGTGGAATTCAAGGTTTAGAATGCCGTCTCCAAGGTGAACGAGTGTGGTGTCTGCATTGCCCCAAATCTTGTTTTCACTCCGTAAGGCATCCAAAATCACCAATTCTTCTGTCCCAGGGATCGTTTTGTAGGACTTTGAAGCAACGTCGAAATACTGTTTGCTTCCTTTTTCTAGTTTGTAAAACGAATTTTCTCCTGACGATAACATGTCTAAGACCCATGGAGCTGGTTTTCGATTCGCAGCTTTAATCATTTTCAATCCTTCTTCAAACCCGATGAGGTCCCAGGTTTCAAACGGACCAAGTTCCCAGCCAAACCCAGCCTTCAAGGCATCATCTATTTTGTAGAGATCATCCGTGATTTCCGGAAGTCGGTTGGTCACATAGGCCATCAAGCCACCAAACAGCTTGCGGTAAAATTCACCGGCCTTGTCCATCCCCATAAACAACCTTTTGGTGCGCTGCTTCAGATCTTCTATAGGTTTTGCCATATCCAGTGTTGGAAATTTCACCTTTTCTGATGCTCTGTATTCAAGGGTGTTGAGGTCTAAAACGAGGATTTCACTTGACCCATCGGCGTGCTTGACTTTCTTGTAGAATCCCTGGCCAGTCTTTGATCCAAGCCAATTGTTTTCGACCATCTTCGTAATGTAATCTGGCAACTCAAAAAGACCGTGTTCTTCGTCATCCTGACAATTCGCTTTCAAGCCATTGGCCACATGCACAAGGGTGTCCAATCCGACAACATCGCAGGTTCTAAAGGTAGCTGACTTTGGTCTGCCCATTATCGGACCTGTTAATTTGTCCACTTCTTCGACGCTTAGGTTCATCTCACGCACTGCATGAAAGAGCGACATAATGGCATATACACCGACGCGATTGGTAATAAAAGCGTTCGTGTCTTTGCACAGTACTGTTTTTTTGCCAAGAATTTTTGAACCATATCCCATAAGGAAATCAATCACTTCCTGTTTCGTTTCTGGAGTAGGGATGATTTCCAACAATTGGAGGTAGCGCGGAGGATTGAAAAAATGACTTCCGCAGAAGTGCGATTTAAAATC
>JBILBT010000016.1:0-21952 GCA_044353545.1 Crocinitomicaceae bacterium
TTCCATCTCGTTTTTCGAGGTAAATATTATTCTCAATAATGATAAATTCTGTTTCTTTATCCAAAGAATATTCTTTTCTCAAACGTTTGTAGAGACTACCAAACTTATTAGTGGAAGGATCAATTATTTTTTCAGTTTTTAGTAAATCATATATTTTAAGGTTGTCCCCACTTATATTATATGTAACAATAATTTGTCGCAAACTATCCTTGGAAATGTTTATTGAAGCTAAATTCAATTTTATTGAGTTGAGATTACTTTCTTTACTTGCTAAAATCGAATCGGCTTCAATTTTTGTCTTATTTTTAAGCACTTGAATTGAAGATAGAATATTAAGCAGAATGGATTTATTTTGCTCTAATTCATTTATATTTTGGCTATTAACAACGAATGTAAAGGAGAGAATTGATGCTGAAATTAAGAGAATGAGTTTCATCTTTTTCAATTGTATTAAATGAGCTAAATTTAGTTTTATCCTCGTGTTTTTATTGAAAACTAGAATACTGAAAAGCTATATTCATCTCCAATATCCAGAGCTTCCGAAAAGGTTTTTGTTCCGAAGTTCGATTGCATAGGTTTTATATTCTTGTGGTAGTTTTTCGAAATTGGAATCAAATTTATTGATTGCGAAATCTTCACCGTCTTTAATCCATCGAGCGACATCAGTATCCGTATATTGTCCAGGCCAGTTCGTTACAGACTCCATCTTATTTAATACTCCACTTTTGTATAAATAAATTTCAAGTTTCGAAGGTTCTACCCCTAATGAGCAATAACTCTCAACAACATACCAAACTTCAACTTTGTTGTCTTTATTGATATCAGTGATATGAAAATCAATATTTTTCCCTATCAACTCCAAGTAGCATGTTTCAATTGAACTAGTCCATTTTTCGTCAATGACGAATTCATAATCGATTGATTTCAGTATGTAGCAACTTAAAGTAACTTGAACACCGATATCTCGCATGTCACCATTACCATCATTTGGGTTTGGATTAGCCACTTTTTTTGTGTCTTTTATTAAAACAAACGCATAATTTATACTATCCATCTTCCAAAATCGACATTCTTGAAGTTCTGAGTAAGATTTCGAATATTGTAATTGTTGGGACAATGTACTTTTTTCGGGATACTTATATAGAGTTGGTAAAATGTCATTCAAAGGGCTGTTTTCATTGTTATTCACAATAAAGGAATAATAAAACAAATCCTGTGGACTTGTTTTTTGATCAGCCTTCAAAGTCTCCATCTCATTTTTCAATGCCGAAATCTCCACTTGCGATGAGTTTAATTTTTCTTGCAGGCTTACTGTTTGAAGGTGTAAAGATTCGAGTTGCTTTATTTGATCTTTTAACTCCAATTGTTGTTTTGAAATTAGATTTCTATCCTTGTTGAGTGAATCGGAATAGGCAGTACTAGCTTTTGTATGTAAGGTTTTTAAACTATCCAGACTATAGATCAATCCCTCGATCTGCTCTTTTTTATTCTGAGCAATTGAAAAAAAGGTAACAGAACTTAAAAGGAAACACGAAATGATTTTATTCATATTGCTGAAAGGTTAATCTATTGAAAATGTCAGGTTATAATGGGTCCCAAAATCATTGAAAGTCAAGACAATTGTATTGTCTTTTGCATGAATCAATTTAATATCAGTATTCGCTTCAAATGTTCCAAACAATATTGCATAAGAATCAAAACCATCCTCGCTAACATCTCTAAACATGTAATTACAAGTAGCAGACTCATAGAGTATTATTTCTTTATTTCTAACTGGTAAGCTCAATAATTTACCATTAATGGCAACTTTGTTTTCAATTTGTAGAGTAAATTGATTTTCTTCAATTATTATCCAAAATGAATTTAAATAGTCATTAATTACTTTACTTCCGGAAGATTCTGGAACTTCACATGCCCAGGTCCCCATGTATTCCCAATTTCCATTTGACTTTCTTTCAGATTTACACCCACAGTTGCAATTTGGTCCTGAACCATCAATACTTTTAAGAGAATATTTGATGGCTTTGGAGGACTTCAGAATTGTGTTCAAACTATCAATTGTCCGTTTTAATTGATCATTTTGAGTAATTAATTTAGTATTGTTTTCATTAATAGTTATGATATTTTGCTCAAGTTCAGAATTAGTCTTTTTATTGCTTTCTTGAATTTTATTTAATTCGGATATTGCCTCTTGATTTTTTTTAATCAAGTTCTGATTTTCGGTAATTGTATTTTCTTTCGCAACTAGAGTAGAAATGAGTTGCGAGTTTGCAATCATCAAACTGTCAATTTTATAGTTCAACTCCTCAATCTGCTCTTTTTTATTCTGAGCAATCGAAAAAAAGGTAACAGAACTGAAAATCAAAAAAGTGAAAATTTTATTCATATAAAGAAGTTTAATCATCCTCTGAGCTTTAAACCTACCCTTTTTAATATTAGGATCTAATAATATGAGGAGTTACTTTAAGATCCTCCGCTGTCTCTGGTATTGTATAGAATTTAATACCCTCTATAATTGTGCTCATATACTTATTGTTTTTTATATCCTTTTACATCTATTAAATCAGCTCCAGATAGATCAGCTCCAGATAGATTAGCTCCCTTTAAATTAGCTCCTGATAAATCAGCATATCTTAATTCAGCATTTGATAAATTAGCTCCAGATAAATCAGCCCCACCTAAATCAGCATAGTTTAAATTAGCTCCAGATAAATCAGCATATTTTAACTCAGCATATTTTAACTGAGCAGAGAATAATAAAGCTCCTGATAGATCAGTAAAGTTTAAATCAGCTCCCTCTAAATCAGCTCTTGATAAATTAGCTCCCTCTAAATCAGCTTCAGATAAATCAGCTTTAAACAATTTCGCGAAATATAAATTCGCCCCTGATAAATCTAAACGCCTTAAATCTACTCCTCTTAAATTCACTCCTCTTAAATTCAGAGAGTCTTTAATTGCTATTAATTTTATTACATCAGCTCTTTCTAAATCTCTTTCGCTGCAACTTGCCCCCCCTAAGAGTATACTAAAAATTACTATTATCTTTTTCATCTATTTACTTTTTATCTTTTATTAAATAAGCTCCAGCTATTGCCATAAGCCCAAAGTAGAAAGGTAGAGCTGAAGTATAGCCATATCCATATCCAAAATTATCGCCATATCCATATCCATACCCATCCCCAGTCCAAACATCTCCTATTTCCATATTAGCTAATACCTCTGTTTTAGTTAGTAATTGTATAGTAAAAAGTATTACACTAATCAAAGCTGGGCTAAGTAATATGTAGCCTATAATTTTTGTCACATCTGTTTTCATATTGTTTACTTATTAGGTATTGGGTTTAGTTCTCCGTTCGTTTCCTCGTATTTGTAAATCGCCAGCATAATGTGGACCGGTTATAAGTTCAAACTTAGTTGGTGTTTCCATTTATTATTGTTTAAATTTAAATAATTATGGAGAACAACAAAAGAAAGACACAGACAACGGAGAACTACAGCAAATTTGTTAAGAGGAAAGACAAGAAGAGTCTTTAGTACAAGTCAGTATATCCAGATTCCATTGCAAACTCCAAATTAATTGTAGATTTTTAGAATGGAAAATCGTCATCAGTTTTGGGCGACTCCTTTTTTACTATTATTTTCCTGTTTTTAAGGCTTATTCCTAAGTATTTTTCCCTCAAATTATTTTCAGCGAAATGTATTGCTTCATCATAGGTCCAACTTTTTATTATTGTATTAGATATATTATAATTAAGCTCAACACCTTTCATTACTTGAATAACATCTTTTATTGTTTCAATACATTTAACAGACTCTTTAACAACCTGATATTCGGTAAAACGCACGACTGCAAAGTAATGATTTACAAAAAAAGCATCTCTCAGATCATCTGAACCAATATAATGGATAGGTTCTCTTTCATGGAGGGAATAAGGCTCATCAATCTCTATTATAATGTTAATTAGGAAATTTAAATCTGAATAAATAAAATCTGGCGTATAACCTCCAATTTCTAAATTTCGATGAATCAGTAGCTCACCAAAGGCATTATTTAACAATCCTGCAAAATAATCCTCAGTAAAACCTTTATTATTGAAAGATGAATCTGAATATATAAGTGATTTTGATTTGACTAGTTCCGACAATACGTGGCGTCTCTTTTTACCTTCACTTATTGTCATTTTATTTATTTTATTTATAGTCTCTTGAAGTAAAATTAATTGAGAACGTTTGTTTTTTTCAGAATCATACTCATTTGTTGCTTTCTTTAAATCAACCTCATATTCGGCTTTTGACCTTTTTTCAGCGACATAATAATAATTTATTACCAGGAGCGTAATAAATGCCCAGATAGGTAAATAAAGATAGGGGTCTTTAAAACAGTATATTAAACCAAAAGTTAAACTAACAATAAAAAATCCTTGATACTTATCTGTTTCTGTTTTCACTGGCATTTTTAAGTTCGGTTGTTCGGGTATTTGAATAACTACTCTTTGCCAATTATCACCTATAAAATCAGCAGGAAAGAGGATTTTAGGGAACCTATTTATATCAGACATATTAAACGAATAACTCAATATTGAATTAAAAATAAATCTCCCTACTTCTGCCCCAGCCTCTTCACCTTCGCCAAATCAACCTCACCATCACCTAAATAATCATAGATTATCTTACCGTTTTCCAAGATGACCAAACGAGGCGGTGCAGGAGCGTTTTCAAGTAATCGGACATAGGCATTGATGTCAAGACTGTTCCACATCACAGAAATACCTACTTCCTTCAAAAATGCTTGGATTTGGTTTTCCAATTCATTTGCATCCGCCGCATCTGGATTGTAAAATAGGAAATGAATATCGGCAAAGTTTTTATTCTTAAGTGTCTTTAATTTCTTCGCTAAATCCTTACAATGATCACAATCGGGGTTAAACACACACACGATATTTTTACCCTTATCTAATTCTGCGGACACTTTAGATCCATTCAAATTAAATCTCTTAAAATCATGAAATTCAGAAATTTTGGGTGGTGGTTCAGGTGGGGAAACAGGAACTGGTATGGAGTCTCCAGTGGTATTTGACAGTTGTTTGAGAGATGAATTTAAATACTCTATTCGGTCATTTAGCACCTTAGACTCTTGGCTAACTCGTTTCTCGATTTCATCCTCACAGCAACATGATTTTTTAATTGGATTAAATAGGAAAATGGAAAAAATGATAGCCGGCAGTAGGAGAAAATGAATGGTAGGAATTTCATTTTCTAGCTTCTTACCCACAAAGAATAAATAGATCAAAAGAACTATGGTCAGGATATTTTTCACAATTGCACTGAATGGAGACATCGGCAACAATTCGCCCATACAACCGCAGTTTCCCGCATTTCCAAACACCATGATTTGATAAGACAAATGCATAATAAATACGAGAAGCATTGCAATAGACAATGGAATCGTTACGGTCCTTTGGTAAAATGGAATCAACAAACTTAACCCAAGGAATAATTCGGCAATGATGATCGTTCTTGACCAAACAGTAACTCCACACCAATTTGTAAATCCATGAATTGGTCCTGGCTTATTCGAAATGTCGACAAGTTGTTTCTCAAACAATTCTATAGGCATGAGTTTCGCAACAGCTGAAAGAACAAATAAAAATGCGATTAGAAAACGAATCGACCAGATGAACTGAGTCCGGTATTTCGATTCGAATTGGAAGATTTTTGTCATGGTAAATTCCTATTTAATTCCTACAACTTAACAACCCTTACCACTGCCAGCAAGTCTGCCGATTCTATCTCAAGAAAATACAACCCAGCAGGAAGATCCGACAAATCAATTTCATTTGATTTGGTAAAGATTTCTCGATACACCCTACCCGATGCATCTTTGACACTCAAACGTGTAATAGTAACATTTTCATTCCACTCAATGAAGTACCTTCCATCCGGAGAAGGATTTGGATAAATGGTGAAATAATCGTTATTCGCTTCAAGTAGACCAACATTGTAAACCGTCAAATTTAGCGTGATGATACTGTCACACCCCCATTGATTCAGTGTCGTATCTAAATAAGTTCCTGATTGTGTATATTCAGTTCCATTCAAGAAATAACTACCTAAACTTGAAACGTAAATTTGCGATGTTGTTGGATAATGAACGTTTATAATGACTTGGTCCGTACCTACACACCCTTGACCGTTGGTTGTACTAACAGTGTAGGTTTGGGTGGTATTAGGCGCAAAAGCAACTCCGTTTGTCACACCATTTGACCACGAATAATTTGTTGCTCCAGAACCATTTAAAGTAATAGATTCACCGATACAAATGGATTGATCGAGACCCGCATTTACTGTTGGCAATGCAACAACAGAAATAGTTAATGATGGAGAATTGGTTATACATGTTCCGTTGGTTACCGTTAATGAATAGGTGCCTGGTAAGGTTCCCGTATACCAAGGTGATGTTGCCCCTACTATGTTTACGCTGTTGCGTTTCCATTGATAGGTTACTCCGTTGGTTACTGTGGAAGTCAATACAAATGGCTGGCCAGCACAAATTACTCCTTGAGTTGTCAAACTGATGTTTACGGCTGGTGTTGGAAGAATATTAACTACCACTTGATCCGAATTTGTACAGCCGTTTGTGCCAGTTCCTGTCACGGTGTATGTAGTTGTGGTTGTCGCAATAAAAGACACATTATTGACAACACCATTGTTCCAAACATAACCAGTACCGCCTGTGGCACTCAATACAACTGAAGTGCCCTGACAAACACTTTGATCGGTTCCTGCATTAATTGTTGGAGCTGCTAGAATTGAAATAGTGATGATATTTGAATAGACCGTACCCGAACATGGGGAATTTGTAACCATTGCGCGGTAATATCGAACTGTGCTTAAGTTACCCATTGTCGCACTTGGTAAAACGGCCGAATTTGCACCAGGAATAGTTGTCCATGTACCTGTTGTACTAGGAGCCCATTGCCATAGAACACTTCCATTATACCCATTAAGTGATAGTGGCGCAGGTGATGTTCCTGCGCAAATAGATTGATTCGAACTCGCTGTTCCAGCGACTGGATTTGTAAAAACTGTTATTTGAACAAAGTTTGAAGTATCAGCAGGGCAAACACCATTTGTTGCCAATACTTGATAATAAGTAGTTGTTGCTACTGCTCCCGGTGAATAAGCTGATGCGGTTGCGCTGGCAATATTCGTGAAGTTAATCCCATTCGTTGAGCTTTGCCATTGGAAGGTTCCTGTAGATGTTGAAACATTAAGTGCAGCAGCCGAACTTCCTAAACAAATGGTTTGATTAGTCGAAACAATACCAGCAACACTTGGTGCGGTTACAGTTAATGTAATTGTGTTCGTAGTCAATGAACTACAAGCACCGCTTGTTACTACGGCTCGTATGTAGGTTGTTGAAGTAATTGGTCCAATTTGAGCACCCGCTAAGGTTAGAGCTGTAGCACCGACAATATTCGTCCAATTCGCAGTTGGTGTAAGTGTGGTGGCAATTTGCCATTGTACGGTTCCCACATTTCCCGTTAATGTGAAATTATTCGGCGTAAAACCACTACATACGGCCGTTTGCGTTGTAGTAATAGTTCCAGCAACAGTATTTGGACTTACAGTTATTGTAACGACATTGGATGTATCCTTTGGGCATGTTCCACTTGTCGTGATTGCTCGGTAAAAACGTATAGTCGTAAGCGAGGCCGGAGCGTAAGTATTAGAAGTTGCTCCAAGAACATTTGTCCATGTACCCAATAATGATGTAGCAGATTGCCATTGAATTGTCCCTACATTGCCCGCTAAATTAAGTGGGGATGGAACTGTTCCCGTACATATTGTTTGATCACTTGAGGCTATTCCAGAATTACTTGTTGGATTAACGGTGAATGTGAAACTTTGTGTTGTTCCAAAACAGGAAGTGCTATTTGCAGTGTATTGTGGTGTTACGGTGATTGTTGCCGTTAAATTTGTTGTTCCCGAATTTTGTGCAACAAAAGAAGTAATATTCCCAGTTCCCGATGCGGCCAAACCAATGGACGGTTGAGAATTGATCCAATTATAACTTGAACCGGTTCCGGTAAAGTTTAAAGAAGTGGTATTCGAATTGGCGCAAACCGTCTGATTCGTTGGACTGGTCACTGTTGGAATAGGATTTACAGTAATGGTTACGTAATTTGAATATGCTGCTGAGCATGGACCATTAAATACAAAAGCTCTATAGTATTTAGTAGAAGTCAAAACGCCTATTTGTGCACTTGTGAGTATCGGAGAATTTGAACCAATGCTCGACCAAGTTCCAGTAGGTGATGTTGCAGTTTCCCATTGAATTGTTCCGTTATAACTGCTCAGTTGTAAACCGTTTGGTATGGTGCCACTGCATAATGTTTGATCAGATGAAACGATACCAACTGAAGAAGTTGTTGAAACGTTAATTTGAGCCACAGGGGTTACAGCCGATGGACAAACGCCATTCGTAACTGTGGCCTGGTAAAAGGTTGTTCCAGACAAAGTGCCTATTTGCGTACTCGTCAAAACGGATGAACTCGCGCCAACGATTGGTGCGGACCAAGGTCCAGTTGGTGAACTTGAAAATTGCCATTGGTAGTTAGTCCCTGTTGATGAAATAACAGACAATTGAGAGGCTGAAGTACCAACGCAAATATCTTGTATTGAAGGATTAATTGACCCTGCAACTGAAGGAGAATTGACAGTAATCGTAATTACATTGGAATAAACAGTTGCAGCACAAGGGCTATTTACGACCAACACTCTGTAATATCTTGTTGCGTTCAGCACACCAATTTGAGCACTCGATAAAGTGCTCGTTGTGGCACCAGAAATATTACTCCAAAGCGTTGATCCGTTTGCTGAAATCTGCCATTGCAAACTTCCGATGAATCCCGAAACAGTTAAAGGAGCAGGAACCGATCCAGCGCAAATTGTTTGGTTAGACTGTGCCGTGCCTCCTATCGGATTAGGAACAATTGTTACTGTCACTTTATTTGAAATTACTGGGGCACAAATTCCACTTGTTACAACGAGACGATAATAACGAATTGCTGTCAAAGGACCCATTTGGGCAGCAGTTAATGTTGTGGCAGCCGTGCCAGTATTCACCCAATTTACATTATCATTTGAATATTGCCATTGTAATGTACCTGTAGAAGTTCCCGTCATTGTCAAGGTTGCAGGTGTTGTCCCTGTACAAATTGTTTGAGATGCGCTAATGGTTCCAACTGCCGATAAAGGATTGACCGTAACAATCACAGCGTCGGAATTTATGCAACCATTGCTATTGGTTCCAGTAACTGTATATGTATTGGATGAAATAGGAGAAAATGCATTGTTATTGATTACACCATTGGTCCAAGTATATGTCGAAGCACCACTGCCCGCTAGAACAATTGGTGTACCCTGACAAATAGTTTGATCCACTCCTGCATTGACTATTGGAAGGGCGTTAATAGATATCGTAACAACATTTGAAGTTGCTGATGCACAAACTCCACTCGTAACGATGGCCCGGTAATAACGAATCGTCGACAACGCACCCATCTGAGCACTTGTAAGTGTAGCTGTTGTTGCACCATTAATTATATTCCAATTCAAATTATCATTCGAGAATTGCCATTGAATAGTACCAAGGTAATTTGATAACGTCAAAGATGTTGGACTTGATCCTGAACAAATGGTTTGGCTACTTGAAGCGGTTCCGCTAAGTGAAGTGGGGAAAACCGTAAATGTGAAATTTTGAGGTGTGCCATAGCATGAGACACCATTGGCAGTATACTCAGGAGTAACAACCATATTGGCGGTAGTTGACACCCCCGAGACATTGACAACTGCAAATGAACCAATGTTTCCAACTCCTGATCCGCCCAAGCCAATAGAGGTTTGCGAATTTGTCCAATTGTATGCTGTTCCGGTTCCAGAAAACACAATTGCTGAAGTTGCTGATCCATTGCACAAGGTTTGACTTGTCGGAGCGGTTACAGTCGGGATTGGATTTACCAAAACGGATACGGTTCCAGATATTGCAGCAGCACATACACCACTTGTAACAATGACGCGATAGTATTTTGGAGACGTCAACACCCCCATTTGAGCACTTGATAATGTGGTTGAGGTCACCCCATTAATCGTTATCCAAGTTCCTGTCAATCCTGTTGGGGATTGCTGCCACACGATACTTCCTATACTGCCGTTCAATACCAAAGAGGCCGGTGAAGTTCCAGAACAAATCGTTTGATTGGAGGATAGCACACCTGCATTTGAAGTCGGACTAACAGTGATAGTAACGACCGTTGAATAAGCCGTTGGGCAAAAACCGTTGGTTACAGCAGCCCTAAAATAAGTGGTTTGATTTAATGCTCCAGGCGAAAAAGTTGCGGCAGTTCCTGTGACATTCGAGAAAGTGATGTTATCCGTTGATGATTGCCACTGGATGGTTCCAAGATAGCCTGTGAGAGTCAGATTATTTGCAGGTATTCCTTGACACGCAACATGCGAAGAGGTAGCCGTGCCTCCAACTGACTGTGGTGTAACATTGATCATTACTACATTTGAGTTCACTGAGGCGCATACTCCTGAAGTTACTGTTGCCTGATAATATCGAGATGAACCTAGTATTCCAATTTGAGCACTAGAAAGTGTTGTCGAATTTGCTCCAGAAATAGGGCTAAATGGCCCTGTTGATGTTGATCCTATATTCCATTGAACTGTCCCCGTATTTCCCGTTAGAACAATTGGAGATGCAGCAGTTCCAGCGCAAATTATTTGACTCGGTGCGGCTGAACCAGCAACGCTAGAAGGAAAAATGGTCACCGTTACAACGTTGGAAGCTGCACTTGTACAGATTCCATTTGTAACCAGAGCTCGGTAATAAGTGGTTTGATTCAAGACCCCAGGCGAAAAAGTTACTGCATTGGCACCGGTAATGTTGGACCAAAGAGAATTATCTAAAGAACTTTGCCATTGAATTATCCCAAGAAAACCCGTCAAGGATAAGGTAGATGGGGTTCCTGAGACACATATGTTCTGGTTAGATGTTGCAGTTCCCCCAATTGACTGTGGCGTGACGGTCACAATTACTTGATCTGAATTTTGACAATTGTTATTGTCTGTTCCAATGACCGTATAGGTGGTTGTTGAATTTAAGGCAAACGGCACATTATTCAATACACCATTGTTCCATGTGTACGTTTGTGCCCCTGAACCACTCAATGTGACTAAACTACCTGCACATGAAAATTGATCATTTCCTGCGAACACAATTGGAAGTGGATTTACAAGTACCTTAACTACATTGGAAACAGCTGTCGCACAACCCGAATTCGTTACAATCACACGATAAAAAGTGGTCGTGGATAATGCACCAATCTGCGCGGAAGTAAGTGAAGTGCTCGTCGCACCTGAAATATTCACCCATGACAAACTATCCAGCGAACTCTGCCATTGTAAAGCTCCGGTAATGCCTGAAAAGCTTAATGATGAAGGGATTGAACCCACACAAATTGTTTGATTTGAAGTAACAATTCCCGCTGTCGACGAAGGAATTATTGTGACAGGTACCTCTGTCAAAGTAGAATAGCAAGGCGTTACAACATTGTATGAAACTGTAATTCGTGCAAAATAACCCGAAAACTGTGCATTTGAAGAATTAAAACCAAAAGAGGATGCGTTGGTAACCCTAAATAGATTCAAACCATTCTTCACATAATTAGCGGTAGCTAAGTTCAGTGTCTGCAATGAATTTCCATTGCAGCTGCAATTCGCAGTTGTGGTAAAACTCGATTGTGCCACATCATTCAAAGTCGTTGTTTTTAAACCCGCTGTACATTCTGTACCTAAACTCAATTCAGCAGTAACAGAAGTGACATTGACACTTTGTGGCAATACATCAGTCCAATTAAACCCAATTGCGCCTGTGCCATAAATGGATCCATTCCCGCAGTCAAATGTCAAATTGACCAAATCACTAACGGGGATTAAGTAGGTCTGTTGGTACTGAGGTAGAATACTGGACGCTACATAATAGCTTGTGTTTGTGTTTAAATTAGGGGTTGTGTACGTATTTCCTGTTCCGATAGGACTCGAACTTGTTGGAGTTGAAAACCAAGAATAGTTTGATGTTCCCCCGCCAGTTGCTAATAGTGTTGTTGTTTGTCCACACTCAATCGTCACTGCACTTGCACTTGGAGCAGGTTGTGACGCATTTCCTGAGAAAGTATAGATTGTTGAGTTGGAATATGAAGTACCACCAAAAGCACAAATAGATTTCAAACGAAAATAAACAGTGCTGCTTGTTGTTGCGGTATAGGAAGTACTTGTTGCACCTGCTATATCAGTCCAGCTTACATTATCCGAAGAGTTTTGCCATTGGTAAGTAATTCCAGGCCCCGTACTCAGGCCACTTGCAAATAATATAGTAGTTCCACATCCACTGTTCGGAGTTGCGCTCGCGGTACCCGAATTAGGGCTTCCAAAGCAATTATCAAAGGTATAGGACAGAATTATCTGTCCAACGCCACCATCTCCTCCTTTAGATCCCGCGACATCATCAGAACCACCACCCCCTCCTCCAGGCAAGTAACCATTTATTCCATTCCACCCAGGAAAAAGAGCCGCTCCACCTCCATCACCACCATTAGATGGCGCTGTTCCTCCAATAGTTGATACACTATTTACTCCTACCGCGGTGTTTCCAGCGGAAGAACCTCCGCCTCCACCTCCGGATAAAGATCCTGGATAACCACTTCCTCCGGGATATTTTACTATTCCAAATCCCGAAACTATCGGACCACTATTTGTTGTTAAAAAATTGGTGTTGTTTCCACCGCGTAATCCGCCTTTGGCTAAAACACCAACAGTACTGATGGGTATACTATTAATTGAATTAAACCAAGAATCACCTCCATTTAAAGCCAAAGTGAAAGAGTTTGCAGGTGCACCTGCGCCACTTGAACCTACAGATAAGTAATATATTTGCCCAGGGGAAACAGACAAGGTAGATTGGGAAAATGCGCCACCTCCACCACCATGTCCTCCATATGTTGAAGAATTATTGCTACTTCCACCACCACCACCACCGCCCCAGCACTGCACTGTGACAGACGTAACATTCGCTGGACAAATCCAGGTAAATGATCCTGAAGTTTGAAAAGTTTCTGTGGTTTGAGCATTAGTAAACGTGATACTAAAAAACAAAAATACCCAGAACAATATTGCAGCTTTTGATTTGAAAATTAATAACATAACATTGTATTTTTTGACTCGGTTTAATATAATATTAAACTTGATGGGGATTTTGTTAAATGCTTATTTAGCCGGTGCTGAATGTTCTTGTTTTTACACCCCAAAGTAAAAGTCCAAGTAAAATCTATTGCACCCAACACACAATAGGCAATACCAGAACTTACAAATATTTTTTGAGCCGTGTTAGAACGCGAGTAATGAAATTTTTCATTCTCAGCGAAAGGATCATTTTTATAAATTTTATAATGATAATTGGAATATATTTTCGACGCTAACGAAACCACACCTAAAGAAATCGATGATATCAAAAGTGCATTTTTAATTCCACCATTTCTATATTTCGATTCTTTATTTGGGTGCATGAGTCTAAGTCCTAAACCTGGTATAACGCTAGCTAAAGAATATATGGGACCTCTACTTGAAAATTTATAAATTGTCTTTTGAGATTGGGTAATTACATCTTCACCCTCGTCTTTGATTGTATATTTTTCAATTTGTGAAAACTGTTTAAACCCAAATTCGTTTGCGTGCGATGTTAAAGATTTTAAAGTTGAATTTAATTCAATTGAATTTTTCAATGTGTAATATTCAAAGATCTCATGTTTTAGATTTATTATATCTTTTGAAAAAACGAGATCTAATTTTGAATGAGCCTTCAATTTTTGACCTTTATAAATAGGTACTGTTTTGAAACTTCGTAAACGGTCATTAAATAAAGGAATTATTTCACTTTCATCTAGGCTTCCTGTCAACTCTTCTCTTAATTGAATTTGATTAATTACTCCTTCACTTTCATCATAATTCAATGTACCACCGAAACGATAAATAAATTCATCATCTTCATTCCTAACCAGGTAATACAAGTCATTAAGTAGGCTTTTGTATTCATTAGGCAACAACTTCTTGTATTCAAATATTGAGTCTTTTATAACTTCATTAAGATCGCTAATACACCTTATCGAGACACCTGAATTTTTTGGAATTGGCCATTCCTCAACCTTCCAATTCCCATCTTTGAATAAGTGTGCTGAGGAAAAAGAATATGTCGGTTCTATATGCCCAGCTGTCATAGTTCCTAAAAAAGTACTCGAATTTGATTTAGACAATAATAAAAGTGCCCCATCCGAATTGTCCAACATTCCAGATAGTTGCAAATTGAAATCATTGTTTTTCGATGAATAGGAATTTTGAGGTCCCTGTATACTCTTTATTTGGAGAAAATCCTCTATTGTCGGAACTCGATAACCATACGGACACAACTGTCTTTCATCTGTGATTGCTGAATAATTGTAATAATATTCTTTGTTATCTGTTATAAAAACTATGGACGGATTCGTCTTGAAATTCAAACTTTTCCATGTGATTGTATCTCTGCAAATCTGAATTTCTTCCCCTGTTTGAAAAACACTAGTTGTCAAATTATTACTTTGCCATGAAGGTTTTAGATAAGTTGTGTCAACATTGGTAAATGAGCTGTTTTGGCTTCGAACAATTGATGAAATCAAAGCAATCAAAATCAAAAAAAATAAATTGAATCTCATATTTAGAATTTTCTGATGGCTCGAATTTTCATCGGAATTGACTTTGTTTGTGTAACCATCAAATTTTGACTCGAACTGGACATTTTAACCGTCCATGCATTCATGTGAAACGTTGGGTCTTCCGATGAACTCCAATATGTCAATCCTGTTTGTAAATTTCCCAATCCCTGATCAAAAAGAATATCTTTGATTAATTTTAGTTCATCAAAACTTGGTAGCGCCCAATTAGTATACCCAGAAGAACTCCAAGAATTAGCCATTCCAGCCGCGTAATTTTGTGCGTTTCCTAAAATCCCTACGATTTGATTCGTATTTTCAGTCCCTGCTCCAATTTGGGTGCTCGTAATGTTAGTTGTTGACAATGTCGTCGACCAAGGGTATGTTCCAACGATGTCTGTTGGTGCAACTTCTATAAAATGCCATTCGCCGAATAAGTCGGGATTCTCATATATTATATATCCACCTGAAGGACCAATTTCTCCAACCGAATACTTTTTAGGAACATTGACGTTAATTTGATTCCCAAATGCTTGGATTCCAGATAAAGTAATAGCGAAAGCCCTAACTGAGTATGAATTACCATCATTCAATCCATCAAAACTAACAGAGAAAGAAATATTTGAAGAACTTGAAATTTTTGTGTCAATAAGTACTCCTGAATTGTCGTATAAATGAACTCCTTTTTGAACAATTGGAGTTCCAGTCGATACAACATTGCAAAGTACATTAAATGAAAAATAGCTTAATTGCTCAATACTCAGGGTCTGAACAGTTGGTATTGAATTTACACCAGGCCAACCTACAAAACAATTTTGAGAGTAAACGATGCCAATACTATTTTTAACATACGATCTGAAATAATAACTAGGAATAAGATTCCATGAAACAGCACATTGAAAAGTTCCATTTTTTTCATTTATAACTTTAATTACAGAATCGCTAATTGTCGGATTAGGGTTTATTGACCAACAAAACCCCATTTCTACATCTTTATCATATCCTGTAGATAAACACTCAGATTCCAAAACAAACTGATCTGTACTATTTGATTTAAGAGATAAATAACCAATTTCCGGAGCCTTCTTAAGATTCCATGAAAAATCATCCTTTTCACATGATTGAAGGCTATAGATTATCGTTATTACTAGCCCGAAATAATAGATTAAAAACTTCATTCTTCTTCCTTTATGCCATTAGATATTTCTGAATTTTCTACTGGCTTCCTTCCTCTTCGTTGATTTACTGGACCACTATCTGTTTGATTTTGTGCCGGTCCATTAATTTTAGGCAAATTCATCACGCTTTTTTGCAGGGTATCAAACCGAGCCTTCAACCTTTGAAGTTCTTCTGACAGGTTTTCAACCGTATCTCTCAGAAATTGTATTTTTTCATCGGCGGAATATATAGGAATACAAGATTCGCGTATAAAATCAGCATAAAACGGAATGCGATCTTGAAGTTTTTCAAAGCATTTATTGGTATCAACGATAGGGACGCTCCAAACATTCTCATTTCTAAAAATTTGAGTTACATCGTAATTATATTTCATTTTACTTTTGGAACGCAGGAGTAATTTATTATCAAAACCGATGAACAAACATTCGAATTGGCCAATGAACATTGTATCGCTATGAAAACTATTTACATATTTTACACCCTTTGCATTGTTTTTCGTATCCTGGTTATAATAGATGTAATACAATGTTAAATCTGATAATCCTTTTAACTTTCCAGATTTATTTAGTTCTTCGGCCTTTTTAAAGTATACCTCTTTACCTATTATTCTTGTTGGACAAAAAAAGATAACTGCTCGTTGAGTTTTTTGCTGTGTTAGCAACTGTATTGATGTGTCATTGTTGAAAATTGTGTGGTGAACAATTTCAATTTGTGCCTGAGACTTCAGAGAAACAAAAAAAATCAGGAGAAACAAAAAAACTTTTTTCCTTGACATATCAATTACATTTGGTAGGACGAATTCTTGGGGAGAGGTACTTGTTGTATTCACATTCATTTCCAAAGTCATCGATAGAAACGATTTCTATAATAAAATAAGGTTCATGATCAGCATCTTCAATGTATCCAATTGAGCGGTCATCTGATAAATCAATTCTAAAAATAAATTTATCGGGAAATTTTTCGTGGTAAGGATTGCGAGAACGGTTATCAACATCTTCTTTATTGTAATATTGATCGAACATAACTGCTCCATTAGATCTCAACACTTTTACCCTGAATTTTTTAGCACAATTTGGGTTAGTTACTACATCAAAAACATAACCTCCTGATTGGTTAGAAATTATCCTCCATTCCCATTCAGCGGTCACTCCTGGTTGTTTCTTTTCAAACTTCTTTATAGGAAGTTTGCCAAATTGTATTTCAATTTTTTCGACTCCCTTGCTACACTCACAATTCTTCTCTACCTCAATGTCTAAGGATGCAGAAACTGTATAACAACCTGAACTATCTTTTGCTGTTAATGTATATTTTGTACTTGTCAAAGGAGTTACTTCTGGATTTTTGCAATTCGAACAACTAAGGCCACTAACAGGTGACCAGACATAATCAAAAAATTCTCCTGTAACAATTGGTAAGAGTTTAACCGATTCAGATTGTTTGACGATGATTTTGCTCGGATTAAAAGTTAAGGATGGTTTTAATGAAGATTGTTCATTATTAAACAGAAAATAAGTTGATTGTGGCGTCTTTTCCTTTGATAAACTTAAGATTTCTTGGTTCAGTTTGTCAAGAATTGTGGATTCGTCAGTATTAGAGAGTTGAGTAGTTTCTACCCCAAAATCACAGAGTATTTTGCTTTTGTTATGATATAATTTACTTTTTCCCGTTTTTGTTACCGACAAAATTGCCGTAACATTAACACATAAATCGAATTCACAAGTAATCCGCGTTGGTTTATAATTGACCACAGACTTCCCTAATGGCCATGAGTCTATCGCTTCGTTTTTATTTGTGAAATGTATTACTTCGAATTTCGTTTTCTTAGCATCTGAACTCTCGATAATAAAGTTGATTTTCCTTTTAATATCTTCCTTGGTCAGCTTAGTATCATTGAAAATAAAATAAAACGTTGCATTGCTTTGAGCAAAAGCATATTGAGTAATGAAAATTGTTATAAAAAGTAGTTTCTTCATAATTAGCAGTGTGTTATCATTTTTAATTTTGGAGTATCTAACATTTTCACATTTGGTTTTAAAGTAATCTCAAGAGTTACTGTGCACTCTACTCCATCGTAGTCCTTATCACCAGATTCAAATTTATAGGAGTTTAAACCAGTAACATTTTCTCGAAAAGAAGATTTTACACCATTATTAAAAACAATTGTAATTTTTTCAGCATAATTTTTCAAATCATCACTCCACTGGACATAGTTTTGACCTATTTTTCTGAATGATGCATTTATTTTTATCGTTGTAACTGGTCTTTTCTTAAAATAGTAATGTACATTCCCATTAGGATCGTAAAGTTCCTTTTTTTCATCCTGTGCACTACCTTCACCTTTTTGATAACCACTGTTAAGTATCTGCTTTTCTTGATTATTGAAAATAGTCCAACCATCTGGTGGAACAGGCGTTACTTTTTTAACGAACACATGTTTTTTTCCATTTGGATCAGTTAATGTCTTACTCGTATACCCTGACCCACCAGTACCCTCCTTAAACCCTTGTTTAAGAAGAGTTTGTTTGTTTTTATTGTACAAAATCCATTCCTGTGCTTTTGGATTCTGACCCAAACATTTCTTTAATTCAATTAATTTTTTGCTATTTGGATAAGCCTTAAGTCCTTCATTGATTGATTTTGACGCTGAAGAATATTTACCATTGTAATAGTGCTTAGCCGCTATATTAAAATAGTCAATTTCCGTTTTGTTTGATTGTCCAAATGCACTAATTAGAAAAGTGCAAAAAAAGACAGCCTGAATGATCCCTTTCATATTAATCATTTTTTAAAATTTTTACTATACTCCGTAAACTATAATATTTTTTCTCAAACTCTTTATCATTCAATAGCTTCGGATCTTCATTTAAACATGAATCCATATATTCATAGGCCGTCCTAAATTGAGGGGGATCTTTATGACTAACCATCGGGTCAACTTTTTTAATAATGGATTTAACATTTACTTTTTCACCACTGCCAGAAAATCCTCCAACAGCACAATAACCAAGGACTAAGAATAGTAATGTCAAAATTCCTAGAAAAATATAACTCCTAAATTTTCTCATTTCTCAATAATTTTATTTTTTTAATTATGAATTTTAATTGAATCTTTACTTTGCATAGACAAATATAGGGTTATGAAAAATACTAAAGAAATTCCAGTCACAATTACTATTTCAAGATTTATAGAATCATTGTAGGGTTCAATTTTCCCAACTGCATTTTCAAAGAAATTTTTACTAATTTGAGAAATAGCATTTACCGTGGAATCTTCTTTTTCTGATATTATTGGGACGGGTGGTTCAAATGTGCCATTCGGCATCACTACACCCGTTCCCGGTTTGAGCATTGGTTTTGGGATCGCAATGTTCTCCTGAATCTTTGCAAAACCAGTTGTCCCCCATCGTGAAAGTGTCAAATAACTCAACAACTCAACAAATACAAACTTGATTTTCACCACAATTCCCGCAAGCATGATTTGAGGTATCAATACTATTGGAATAATGGACATCACCTTTTCACTTGTATCTACTAATGAAGAAATCAACAAACCCATTATTGTGGAAACGATGGATAAAAAAGTCATCCAAAGCACTACCTCAGTTTGATTGACCATTTCAATGCCCTCATAACCAAAATGACCTTGGGAATAGCGGTAAGACAAAATCATGGTGAACAAGATCGACTGAATTAAAGCTACAAGCCCAAGAACAGTGACTTTTGAGAAAATGTATGGAAAAATACCAAGATTGAACATTCGTTCTCGTTTGTAAATACTTTGTTCACTCACAATTTCCCGCGCAGCATTGTTTGCACCAAACCAGATGGCAGAAACGGCCATAAAGAATGGAACTACCTGAGAAACTTTGTCAAAAATCAAACACAGCAATAAGGCTATTGCAGGTGCCTGACCTACCATAATCAAAAAATTGACGGTATCATTTATTTTGATGTGCATATACCGCAAAGACAGCCAGAAATACTGAAGAATATAATTGGGCTCTTTTGTTGTTTTTGTGATCGTTTGCATATCATCCTTGAAAGCATGAGGATGGGCACTTTGATATTTCTCAATCCAATATTTAGATTCAGAACCATCCAACAAAGCGTAAACCTCAACAACGTTGGCAACTTCAAAATAAGTTAAGTAATCAGCTGCAGAACCAAAGTATGTAATATGCCCGCCAACAGACATGAAAATGGCCTTGTCCATAAAGTACAAATCCTCTGGCTTATGCGTTACCATAATCACCGTTGTGCCGTTTTCAGTTAGCCCCTTTAAAATCTTAAGGAACTCTTTGATGGTTTGAGGATCCAATGGCGAGGTTGGTTCGTCCAAAAACAAGATTGACGGATCAGTGAGCAACTCCCTAGCAATTGCCACACGCTTGCGTTGACCTCCACTAATTTTTTCAATTCGATTTGAGCGTATTCCGTCAATCTTCAGAATCCTCATCACATCTTCAATCTTGGCCTTCTTCTCTTCGGTTGTTGAACTTGTCATTCGCAAATTGGCGGCGTAATACAAGGTCATTTCAACAGTAAGTTCCAAGTGTATATTGTCGTCTTGGGGAACGTAACCAATTTGTGTCTTTATTGAATTGAAATTCTTTTCGTTGAACTCCATTCCAGACAACCAAACTTGTCCAGATGTTGCTGGAGAGTCTCCAATCAATGCTTTTAGAATGGTCGACTTCCCACATCCAGAGGGCCCTAAGATTGCTACGAGTTCTCCTTTTTGAATTTCAAAAGTGGATTCTTGGAGAATGGTTTTACCTTTTTCAGTGACTTTTTTAAGTTTAAAGGCGCGGACAGCTGGAATTTCTCTCATTGGTCAATCAGTTATTTGAACATTCAATGGAGTAGTTCACCTCCAAATGCTGTTTAGAGCAATCCGAGCGTTTCCCAGAATAAGGATGGGACGAAAAGAACTCTTGAAGCTCAACCTGTCCTCCTTCTTCATTCATCATCCTTTGCCACAATTGTACTGAAGCACATCCTTTAAATCCTGCGGCTTGAGCCAAATCTATCCCAACAAAATCACAATGCGTTTCATTCTTTTGATTGAAGGATGTCGTCATCAACGTTCCGATACTTGCTGAGATTTGACCAACAGCACCAAATTCTCCTGCTGTTTTCATACGACTCAGATTTTCGTTGATATGGCCAAGTTCATTGTGGGCTATTTCATGGCCAATAATACACGCACGTTCGTCATCAGACACACAAAAATCGTACATACCGGTTGTAAAAAAGATCTTTCCTCCGACAGTAAACGCATTAAGTTCCTCACTTTCCAAGAGGTAAATCTGATAGGTAAAACCTCTTGGAGCATTGAGCTTTTGAACCAACCTACCGAGTATTGCTTTACATTTCAAATATTTGTCGCCCGATTGAATGACGACGTAATCTAGTTTCATTTGTCTCAAGGTGCTGTCACCGACAACCTTTTCCTCCTGAAGGGTGACAGGTGCCCCGTAACTATTCAACACGTCCTTTTCGATATCGGAACTGATATTGATCAACCACGACCAATCATCACCGCTCTCCATACATGAAAAATCGTAGGAAATACTATTCGAAACTTGAGAATTCAAGTAACACGTTACCCAAAGAAAACACAAGAAAAGCCATGATTTAGCGATCATTTTTTGCAGCAATTAGGTTATAACGGCTTAAATTTAAGAATTATACGGATGAAAAAGGTGAATTTATCTCAAACCTCGAAATTATTTCAACTCGAACACTCATATCGTACAAAACTGTTCGAATATTATTGAAAAGCAACTCTGATTGAAATGACTACTTCATTTTTATCTAGATTATATTGCAAATGAAATAAAATCACTAGTGTCCGATAAAACTTTTTAAAAAAAAGCGGGATTTCCCGCAAAGGATTTCCCGCTTTCATGTAATTTGGTTTTGCACAACTAAATCACATGAATAAAAGTAGCTACTTTTTTGGACAG
>JBILBT010000166.1:0-6975 GCA_044353545.1 Crocinitomicaceae bacterium
CCAAAAGCTCTTCCATAGAAAATGGCTTCGAAAGGTAATCATCTGCGCCAATGCTAAATCCTTCGAGTTTGTCCTCTTTCATTGATTTTGCCGTAAGGAAAAGGATAGGTACTTTTTTATCTGTTTCACGAATTTCTTTCGCCAAGGTAAAGCCATCCATCTCTGGCATCATGACATCAAAAATGCAGAAATCAATGCCCCCTTCGCCGAAATATCTGAACGCAATTTTTCCGTTCTCGGCCAACACGGCATCAAACCCTTTATTCACTAAAAAGGTGTGCAGCAAACGACCAAGATTTTCATCATCTTCAGCAAGTAGAATTTTTGTCTTTTTTGTCATGATTTTGTTGAATTGTAAGGGTGAATTCTGATCCTTCTCCAAATTTACTTTTAACGTTGATGGACCATCCGTGTAAATCGGAAATGGCTTTAACATAACTTAAGCCAAGTCCAAATCCTTTGACATTGTGAAGGTTACCGGTTGGAACACGAAAAAGTTTGTCAAAAATTTTAGAGATGTGTTCTTTTTTAATCCCAACTCCGGAGTCTTTAACGCTCAAGAGTACTTTCTTATTTTCTAGCGAAAGTTTTATGTGGACCTGTGGTTTGCTTTCGCTGTATTTTATGGCGTTATCAACTAGATTGCTAATGAGGTTTGTTAAATGCATTTTATCCGCATTGAGCGTAATCAGGTCTGAAGTCAGATCCAATTCGATTTTTCCCCCACTATTTTGGACCCGCAACGAGGCATTTTGTGCCACATCATGAATAAGTTCCTGAAGGATTATGGATTCTTTATTTAATTTCAGCTGGCCTTTTTCGGTAACGGCACTTTGAAGGATGCGTTCGACCAATACTCCTAAACGCTTGTTTTCCTCATTGATCATTCGGATGTAGGGCTTCATGTCTGCCGCGTTTCCTCCCACCATATCACTATCTTCCATGGCTTCACAGGCCAAAGAAATGGTTGAAATTGGCGTTTTAAATTCATGCGTCATGTTGGAAATGAAGTCATTTTTCATTTCAGACAGTTTATTCTGCATCAAGATGGTTTTAAACATGAACATCAGCGCCACAATGATGAGAATCATAAGTGTTAGGCTGATCATCAGGGGACCCCACATTTCGGTAAATAAAAACGCATTTTTCTCGGGAAACCAAACGTGTAAATAAAGGTCATCGTCCAAAATGTTACTTGGAAAAAGGACTGTTTTTCCGGTTTTTAAGGTGTCGAGTTTGGTGCTATATGTTTCTGGTGCATGAGCGAATTTTATGGGTTCCCCGAATTCATCCGCCACCATAAATTTATAGGTTTTTGGAAGGTCGTCATTGTCAATTTCGGTGCGAATTACCGAATCCAAAAACGCTGGATCCACTCGTTTTGAGGCCGCCTCGTAGACATTGTTGCGGAATGCCTCGATCATCATGTCATTAAAGAACTTTGCCTTTTTAAAGACCTGTTGTAGCACGCGTTGGTCCAACTGAATGGCTATTTTCAAGGAATCGTTGGTAGGTATTTGCTTGCGCTGCTTATCAAACAAATCCCGCAATTGACGCACATCTCGCGCTAGAACTCTCTGTTCGGTCGTCACCCCAGAAATGGAATCATATGCTTTCCCTTTGATCACCAAGTAATGCTGCAATTCGCCGCGCTCAAAAATAGCGGTGTCACGAATGGAGATCGACTCTTGGGTGCTCAATAGGGATTGAAATTCTTCCTTTAGGATATCCTTGTATTGGCCACTAAAATCGCGATTGACAATGTGCATGTAGCGGCGGATGTCCTCGGCCTTTTCATGACGGATGGCTATGCGCTCAAGAGAAGAGGATAGGTTTAGCGTAAATTGGTTTGACTTTCTGTCGTACAGCTGAGCCGTCTGAAAAGCTTGTATAATGAGCAAAGCCAGTAAGGCGATGACCACCGACAAGATGATAAGATTGACTCGAATTTTTCTCAATTGACAAGTTTTTGACGAATGTAAGCACCCCGTTCCGTGTCTCGTTGGGGCTTAACTTTTTTTAACAGCCATAGCAATGTATGGAAAATCACCATCCGTTTGCTGATAAAAACTCGTTCTATAGACGATTTTTATTGGTTTGTCGTTGTACATTCGTGCGAATGTCTTTCAAAAAAGGTCAACTGGTGTTTTTTTTCTTTGCTGTTGTAACTCAACTGGCATTGGGACAAACTACATCGTTGCGTGAAAAGTGTATTCTTTCGCCAAAGGACACCATTCGTTTGGATACATTGTCCATTTATCCATCGTCCTTTGAAGTGTTTTGTGGCAATCAAAAACTATCCTCTGTAAGCTATCATTTGGACCACGGAACATCGCGTTTTTATCTGATTGATCCCTGTGGCGATTCCATCAAGCTGCGTTACCGTGTACTTCCAATGGATTTATCGAAGACTTATTTTCGTCGCGATACCTCCTTGATTTATGCTGAGACAAAGGGCGATCGCGAATTGTTTATGCTCCAAAATGAAGTCAGCGTGCAAGATGTTTTTGGAGGATCTGGACTCACCAAGTCGGGGAGTATCTCGCGTGGGGTGTCGTTTGGAAACAACCAAGACCTGGGGGTCAATTCAACCTTAAACCTTGAACTTTCAGGGGACATTACCCCAAATCTGAAACTACTCGCTTCAGTTTCGGATGACAATCTTCCCATTCAACCCGACGGGAACACCAACAAATTGCGCGAATTTGATCAGGTGTTTATTCAGATTTATAATGACCGACTTAAGATTGTAGCAGGTGATTTTTGGCTCAATCGACCAACGGGTTATTTTATGACCTATAAAAAAAGGGCCCAAGGACTTACTGTCAATTACCGTTGGACAACTGACACTGCTAAGGTGTGGCGTACCCAAGTTAGCGGCGCACTTTCCAAGGGAAAATTTGCCCGACAGATTATACAGGGGGTAGAAGGAAATCAGGGACCCTATCGACTGAAGGGAAATGAAAATGAGCCATTTATCATCGTGCTATCGGGAACTGAACGGGTTTTTATTGATGGCAAGCTGCTCGAAAGAGGTCAGGAATTCGATTATGTGATCAATTACAATTCTTCGGAGTTGGTGTTCACCTCGCGGAATCTCATCACCAAGGATTCTCGCATTGTGGTCGAATTTCAATACTCCGATCAAAACTACGCCCGATCTCTCGTGCAGACATCCACCACCTACGCGTCAAAGAAATTTGACTTCTGGTTGAATGCCTACTCTGAGCAAGATGCGAAAAATCAAACCCTTCAGCAGGAGTTGAGTACTCAGGAAAAATTGTTGTTATCGAGCATAGGCGACAGTCTTGAATTGGCACGAACCAATAGCATCGATTCGGTTGGATTCATCGACAACCAGGTACTTTACAAAATGGTGACGGTATTGGGATACGATTCCGTTTTGGTGTATTCTGTCCAGCCAGACTCAGCCCTTTATCGGGCGACATTCACCTTTGTTGGGGCGGGAAAAGGAAATTACGTATTCAGCAATTTCAACGCTTTGGGTCGCGTGTATGCGTGGGTTTCTCCTGTAAACGGAGTGCCGCAAGGTGACTATGCACCCTCACGTGTCATGATCACCCCGAAGCGCAAACAAATGATCACCTCTGGATTTGTGTACCGCATCAATCCACGCTTAAGGATTGAATCGGAATTTGCCTATTCTTCCAATGACGTAAATACATTTTCCACAAAGGATTCCCAGAATGACCAAAGTGGCGCCAACCGAACGCGCATCATTGGAACATTGCCCTTGAGTCGTGATTCCTTGCACTCATGGCAGCTAGAAACGAAAGCAGAAATTGAAACCCTAGATCGAAATTTCAGTCCAATTGAACAATACCGTTCTGTTGAATTTGACCGCGATTGGAATACCCGAAACAAGCGATATGCAGGAAATCAAGTCGCGACTTCCATTGGTGGAAACATCAAACACCGAGCATATGGCAATATCAACATAGAAGGCCAGCAGTATTTAATAGGATCTGACTTCTTCGGATTGCGCGCTGCGACGGACGGGAAATGGAACCAAAAAGGATTTCACGCCAAGTGGGACGGCAGTTATTTGTCGTCATCCTCAGTCACAAAAAACGAGTTCATTCGACATCGGGCAGACGTATCCAAAGACATCGGTTGGTTCAAATTGGGTTACCGAGATGACCATGAGTTGAATCAATTTTCAGGAGGCACTGCGAAGTTAGAACCTTCGAGTTATCAGTTTTTTGATTATCAGTTTTACCTGTCAAACAGCGACTCCGTAAAGAATACATACAAGATTTTTTACCGAGAACGCTTTGACAAACGCTCGGATAGTTTGTCCCTTAGAAATGCAGCGAAAGCTGTTACGGCAGGAGGAGAGATTCGTTTATCGGAGTTGAAAAATCAGTCACTCAACATCATTACGAGTTACCGTGAATTGCGGGTGATCGATGCCCAATTGATGCCTCAAACCCCAGAAAACACCTTGTTGGGAAGGGTGGATTATGAAGTGCGTTTGTTCAAAGGTGCTTTGACTTGGAATACCTTTTATGAGGTGGGGTCGGGTCTTGAGCAAAAGCGAGAATTTCTCTACATCCAAGTCAACGATGGTCAAGGTATTTACACATGGATCGACTACAACAACGATGGAATCAAGGATTTGAATGAGTTTGAAATCGCGCAGTATGTCGATCAAGCGAGCTACATCCGCGTATTTACTCCGAGCAGCAATTACGTGAAAACCTACTCCAATGAATTCAATCAATCGATCTTTTGGCGTCCAGAGCGCATTTGGTCAAATAAAAAAGGAGTCTTGAAGCTCATGATGCGCTTTTCTGATCAGTTGCGGGCACGCATTAACCGAAAAACAAGTTTATTTGATGGTGCCGATGCATTCAATCCCTTTTCTGGAGGAATCAGCGACACCAACTTGATTGCCTCCAATTCCAACATACGCAACACGGTTTTCTTCAATCGGACATCGAGCATTTTTAGTGCAGAATATACATTTCAAGATTTGGTTTCAAAGTCCTTATTGGCCACAGGGTTTGATTCCAAGGCCAATCGTTACCATGAACTTTCATTCCGGTGGAACATTAAACGCGTGTTTTCGGTAGAGTCGAAAGGTCAAGTTGGAACCAAAGATACACGTGCCGACTACACCGCAGGTAGAAATTATTCATTGGCCTATTACTTCATTCAACCGAGTTTGATTTATCAGCCAACGACGGCTTTTCGCATCACCTTAGATGGTAGGATTTCCGACAAGCAAAACGCGAAAGATTTAGGGGGTGAACGTTCCTCTATTATTGAGATCGGGACAACATTTAAGTACAACCAGCAGGACAAGGGAAGTTTACAAGGAGGTGTTAAAATGGTGCGCATCAACTACAATGGCAATCAAAATTCAGCACTTGGGTTTGAGATGCTCGAGGCCTTGAAGCCCGGGGTCAATTTCACGTGGAATGTTGGTTACCAGCGTTCAGTATCGAAAAACCTTCAATTAAATCTTCAATACAACGGACGTAAATCGGAGAACAACCGCATGATTCATTCGGGTGGCATGGAGATTCGTGCATTCTTTTAGGCATATAGTGGCTTGATTCTTGCCAAGTGCGGCGAAAATCATTGTTATGCCTCAATCATTATTTTCTGTAACCTATAGTTTTCGAGCCTTCTTAGGCACGCTTCTTTTGTGTCTTATTGTGGTGTCGTGCAGTGAATCGCCCAAAAAAGCGCAGAAACAAAAAACCAAAGAAACCGTCGTTGAGGAAGTTCAACTTTCGGAGAAGTCCCTTAAGACAAAAGTGCAACCCAAGGTTGTTCCAATTAAGTTTGTTCCGCCCGATCCTCTCCCTGACCCTTGGCCGGGTTATGATCCGGACCCCCTTCCTGAGCCTTGGCCTGGACCTGATCCGATTTTACCCATTCCACCACCTGATCCTGTGCTTCCTGGAGGACCTTGTCCAACATATGATGAAACTCCGTATGATAACTTTCAAGTCGATGTTCAACCCGAATATCCAGGTGGGACGAGTGCATTGATGACTTTTATTGATGAGCACCTCATTTACCCACGCGAAGCGCTAGAAAATGGAATTGAAGGACGTGTATTTGTGCGTTTTACCGTGCTTAAATCTGGAGAGACAGCAGATTTTAAGGTTCTTCGCGGCTTGTCTCCAACGATCGATCGTGAGGTCATTCGGGTATTAAAGGGTATGGAAAAATGGCAGCCTGGAATGCTGAAAAATGAACCCGTTGATGTTTATTTTACGCTCCCGGTGAAGCTCTCTTTAGACTGAGATTCTTATCGAAGGAATAGGTTACAGACCACTCCGTCGGACAAGGTAATTTCTGGAACATAGAGTTCCTCACATGGGATGCCTTTGACGATTTCCAAGAACAAATCTACAGCGGGAACAATCACATCGGCACGATCAGCATTCAAATCGAACCTAGCCATGCGTTCCTCTAAGTTCATGTCGTTCAATTCACTGCGCAACTCGGACAATTCGGACAATTTTAATGGGTCCATTTCGCTGTGCCCTAAGATTTTATGTATGCGTCTTATGTTCCCACCTGTAGCAAATACGGTATAGGTGAGTTCATTTGGAATGTTCGTTTCAATCCATTGCGCCATTTCTTGCCGAATGGCCTCCGTAAATCCTTGCGCTAAAATGCGAACCGTTCCAGCATTGAAGGAGAAAGTTGGACCATAAACACCCTTCAAAACGGAACTCACTTCGGTGCTTCCACCTCCCACATCAATCATGATGCATGAATCTGTTTGGGTTTCCGTGAGTGCAAGTATACCCGCGCGAATCAAGCCAGCTTCTTCCTCTCCCGAAATTATGTCAAGCTTTATTCCTGTGGTTTGAGTGATTTGCTGAGCGACCTCTTTTCCATTTGTAGCATCGCGAAATGCAGATGTAGCGACTGAACGCAAGGTTTCAACCTGCCATTCCGCCGCCATGGAGTGGAGCGTTTTGATTGCCG
>JBILBT010000167.1:0-6928 GCA_044353545.1 Crocinitomicaceae bacterium
AATATGCTGTAGCACGTGCTCTAAAATTTGGATAACGCACTTGGTAGTTTATGTCACCTGACATGATTTGCATGTTCGTCATGCCATCCACTGTTTTGTCGCGGTTTCTAGGTGAGATATAAACGTTGTAACTGTAAGGCGCTTTTGTCTGATAAATGGCATTGATATTAATGAAGTGACGTCCTGTAATTTTGTATACCAATCCACCTTTTACTCCATAGTTGATGTAATTGTGCTTTTCACCAACGCCAAAAGACTCATTTGGAAACTGACCGTTTCGGATATTCCCTTCACGGAAAAAATTCGTGTGAGACAACTCCAAGGCAGCATACCAATCTATTTTCTTTCCCTGGTCTTTGATTTGCCCGAAAACAGTTTGTGTGTTTACATGCATGTTGTAATCGTAACCAAATGTTTCACCTTCAGCGACAAGGTGATTGGGCAAGTCGATATTGTTTTGCGAGATGTTGGGATCAGCAAATGATTGTTCCGCAAATTGATTCACATCCAACCAATAATCACCACCCATGAGGTCGAGCATTTTTCTGTAGTTGCGACTTACATAACGGTCTATGTTGATTCCACCTGAAAAAAGCATATCATCACTCAATCGTCGCATGTAAATAGAATTCAATCCAATTTGTAAAGGGTCAGAACGGTATTCTTCCATGATGTAACGTGAACGTTTAAACTCAAGTGAGTTTCCTGCTATACCATCAATATTGTTTTGCGTGAATGTGTTGTTATAATTCGCATTGTAGAGTACATCCCAATTGATTTGACTCACCGATTGATCGCTACCCCATGCAGCGGCAGCTTGAGCAGAAGCAGTGGGGTCAGTCGTTGCCGTATAACTTGGAAGGTATTTATAGTAATCAGGACGAGGGTCTTGAGCGTCATTCCAGTTCAAGTTTGAATTTCCTGTCTTTCCAAATGTTCCGTAAAGCGCAGTGTTCACGGTGGTATTCTTGTTTGGTGTCCAATAGTGATTTAAGAAAACGGATGGACGGTGATTGTTTCGTTCGTGGGCATTGCGCTTCACTTTTTCTCCCGTATTGCCATCTGTCTGCCAACCCCAATAAGGGTTGTAATAATTGTTTTCTGTCAAGTCAAAAGCCTCTTGAATAGCAATACCAGATCGGCCTTGTACTGTTGGAGCTCCAAATCCAACAAGCCCGATGCTGTGTTTTGAATTGATTTTCTTTTCGACCGACAGGAAATAACTCGCGCCACTAAAATAGGTGCCTTCAACATATCCCTCTTGACTCCAGCGGTAAGATCCAGAGAAGGTTACTGCCCAACCGTTGGTCATTTGACCTGTAGAATGTGTAAACATTAAGCGATTGCGGTAAGTGCGATTTGTCATTGCATAACTCACACGCGATTCTTTTCTATCTGATGAAGCGCGCAGGTCCATGTTTGAAAATCCACCAACTCCGCTGAAATTGTAATTTGACGAACCTAAACCAACGCCTGATTCTGGGTAACGTGTCACGTCATTTAATCCACCCCAATAGGAGTAAATTCCCCACCCCATTTCTGGGTCATTCATTGGTACACCATTAATCAATACTGAATATTGGTCTGATTCAAGGCCACGAATTTGATAGCGCGCATTGCTGAAATTGAATCCTGCAATACTCGCGAAAACATCACGCGATGATTGCAACAATGTGGAGATGTCTTGATTCTGTGCATCGTTCTCCAAGTCATCCGCGGTTAGACTAAAGACAACCACTTCACTGGTGTCATTTAATTTAGCTGTTGAGTCCGGAACTTGAGTCCAGGAAGTTAAGGGTAGCAATAAAAGGATTAAACCTGTAGCTCTTCGCATCTGATGTGTCTTATTAGCGAGGCAAATGTACACTAAAAAAGCAGAAATTCTTGGATTTCATAGGAATTTAACCTTAAACGATTTAGTGTTATTCCTGTGTGAAGAGAGTGATACAATCCAATTTTATTTTGTTCTTTTGCAAGCATGAGAATTTGGTTTTTATTTAGCGTTGTTTTCATCCAGGTTAGCGTTGCTTTTGGACAGCAATTGGTCGATGGAAAACAATACAATGTGGTCTGTGTAGGCTTCTACAATCTTGAGAATTTACATGACACCATTATTGATCCTGACCCAAACAAGGTCTTGCAAGATGATTTTACTCCAAATGGAGATAAGCATTTTGATTCAAAGAAGTACCACATGAAGTTGGAAAACATGGCTCGTGTCATCGCCGATTTAGGGACGGATAGTCAACCTGACGGACCTGCTGTGCTCGGAGTCTGTGAAATAGAGAATATAACAGTGCTTCAAGATTTGGTCGCCATGCCCTCAATTAGCGGACGCAACTACAAAATCGTGCACTATGATTCGCCCGATCGTCGCGGTATCGATGTGGCCTTGCTGTATCAAGAGAAGTATTTTCAATATGAATCCTCAGCACCTTTTACAGTCAAGGATCCAAGTGATACCAGTTTTTACACACGCGACCAGTTATTGGTCAATGGAAAAATTGGAGGTGAATCGTTTCATTTTATTGTTGCACACTGGCCATCAAGAAGAGGTGGAGAGCGAAGAAGTCGTCCAAAACGGATGCTCGCTGCTCAGCTTGGAATGAGCATTATGGATTCTATTCGTAAAGTGGAGCCTGATGCGAAGATCATTTACATGGGTGACTTGAATGACGATCCAGTAAGTTACAGCATTAAAAATGTCATGTTGACAGAGGGAGATATTTCTAAAGTACAGCCTGGACAACTTTATAATCCTATGGAAAAGCACTTTCTGCAGGGTATTGGTACTCTCGCGTGGAGAGACTCATGGAATTTGTTTGATCAATTCATGTGTACATCAACAATGGTGGAAACAGGCAGTGATTTTTCATCGTATAAGCTCTTCAAAGCAAAGGTATTTAACGAAGCATATTTGAAAGGTGCTACAGGCAGTTTCGCAGGTTATCCTTTCAGAACCTATGTGGGTTCAAATTGGCAAGGTGGGTTTAGTGATCACTTTCCGGTATATCTCTACCTCATCAAAGAAAAACAGTAAAATGAAGTTTTATTTTTTGCTTTTGGGTTCCGCTATGGTACTCAGTATTCAAGGTGGACAAGCGCAGGATACCATCAAATTTATGACGTACAACATCTTGAATTATCCGGATATTAATACGTCGCGTATTGCCTACTTGAAGACGATCGTTCAACACATAAAGCCAGATGTATTCTTGGTGAATGAAATTACCCAGCCTGTAGGTGCGACCAACATCATTTCACAAGCACTCAATCAAAATGGGATTACATATTATGACAAAGCATTGTATGTGCAAAGTCCAGACGATGAAAATATGTTGTTTTATAACACGCAAAAACTGGGGCTAGTTGATCAAAACACCATTACAACCTCACTTCGTAATTTCAACGAATACATTTTATATTACAAAGAGCCTGGCATGACAGCGCAGTCGGACACAGTCTATTTTTATGTGTACGCAGCGCATTTAAAGGCTGGAAATACAGCTTCTGACATCGCTCAAAGAGGCAGTGAAACCTCGGTATTAAAAAGTTATCTATCCACTCGGGCTAATTCTGAAAATACAGTTGTTGCTGGTGATATGAATGTTTACAACAATTCTGAAGCGGCATATATCAATCTCACTGGTTCTACTCAGGCCAACTTGTATGATGTTGTAGGTAGTGGAATCTGGCACTCGAATGCCTTTTATAAGATGCATTTCACGCAGAGTACGCGAACAGTAGCTATCGATGGCGGATCTACGGGTGGAATGGATGATCGTTTCGATATGATTTTATTTTCGGACGATATGCAGACGGGAAGCAAGGGTGCAAAATATATCTCTGGCTCATACCGCGCTGTCGGACAAGATGGTTTGCGTTTGAATAGTTCGCTTCTCGACCCGGTGAATAACTCTGAACCAACGAATGTCATCAATGCTCTGTATTACATGAGCGATCACCTTCCGGTGTATATGGAAGTAGCTGTTGGTGGAAATGTTGGCGTGGACGAAGAAGCTATCAATTCACTGAAGGTGTATCCTGTGCCAGCGAATGATGTGCTCTATGTCAAGGTGGATGCCGCTGTGAAATCAATTGATTTGGTTGATTTGTCCGGTCGTATTTTTACCTTGTTTCCTGAAATTTCTGGCGATGTCATGAAAATTGATGTGTCTGCTTTTGCTGCGGGAAGTTATATGCTTCACGTCGAAACATCCACAGGTTCTTATACAGAGCGCATCATCTTCGAATAATGCGTTTAGGAATCGCTGCGTTGCTCGTTTTTTTTGTTGGTGCCTGTGCATCCATAGATACACTAGCGGTGCATCCGGAAATGTTGCCTGTTAAATCAGATACACTTTCTTCAAGTGAATTGACTGCTATTATCGATCCTTACCGCGATTCGTTGCGAGGAGAGATGGATCGGGTAGTTGGTTTCTCTCCCATGAATATGATCGCCACTCGGCCTTCGTCTCCATTAATGAATTGGGTCGCTGACGCCATTTTTGCTGACCAAACGCGCACTGTTCGTCTCGGTACTCCAACTTTTTGTTTGCTCAACAAAGGCGGAATACGTTCGACCATCAACAAAGGAAATATCACCTTTGGCGATGTGTTTAAGTTGATGCCCTTCGACAATCAAATTGTGTGGGTGCAATTGCCCATCGAGTGCATTAAAGACATTGAAGTATTCATCCGTGCGACCGGTGGTGAACCCATCGCCAATGCGCGCATCGAAAACGGGAAGTTGCTGATCAATGGAATGCGAGATGATGCCACACATTTTTGGGTGATTACCTCCGACTATTTGATGAATGGTGGGGACAAAGCCACGTTTTTCAGCAAGCGAACGGAGGTCAACAAAACAGGTCGATTGGTGCGCGATGCAATTATGAGTGAAATCGAGTTCATCGGAACAATAAGCACAGATACAAGCGTACGCATTACTTTTTAAGATGGATAGAAGATCATTTCTCGGAACCGGAATTTTGGTCACAGGTGGCGTGTTGATTTCACCGACACTCTTGGCCGCGGAAAACACAAAGCGCCTGAAAAAGGTAACCATCCTTCATACCAACGATACCCATTCCAATATTGACCCCTTTCCCGACAATCACGCCAAGTTCCCAGGAATGGGAGGTGTCGAGAAGCGCATGGAGCTGATTGAGAAAATTCGTTCTGAAGAAGAACATGTATTGCTTTTGGACTCCGGAGACATCTTTCAAGGAACCCCCTACTTCAACAAATACAAAGGCGTACTGGAAATGAAATGCATGACAGCCATGGGCTACGATGCGGCGACCATGGGCAATCACGATTTCGATGGTGGAATGGACGGATTTCTCAAGGCGATTGAGCATGCTGATTTTTCCTTTTTGTGTGCAAACTATGACTTCACCGATACATTACTGAATAATAAGACACAAGGCACCAAGATTTTCAAAAAAGGAGGCGTTAAAATAGGTGTTTTTGGTGTGGGAATCGAGTTGAACGGATTAGTTCCTGAGACCATTTACGGCAAAACACAGTACCTTGACCCGATCAAAATGGCCAATGAATGTGCGCTCGAATTGAAAAAGAAGGGTTGTGATGTGATCATTTGCTTGTCACACTTAGGCTATGAATATGCTCACGAGCAAGTGTCCGATAAGGCTTTGGCGGCAAATAGCGAACACATTCATCTTATTCTTGGTGGACATACTCATACCTTTTTGGCTGAACCAACGCAAGTGAAAAATCGAACAGGGAATACGGTGTTGATTAACCAAACAGGCTGGGGCGGAGTACATTTGGGACGTCTTGATTTTTATGTGGATGATCAACTGTTCGCGAAAAAAGAAATGGTCGTGGTGCAATAAAGCGTTGGAATTTGCATTAACTTCGTTCACACAAAAAAAACAACCATGATTAAGCAAATGTCTATTCTCTTGTTAAGCAGCCTAACGTTTGGTGCGATGGCGCAAGATCAAAAAGTGGTCATTATCGATAAAGGGTCAAGCTACAATGCACCGAAAAAACGCAAGGATTTACTTGTTACCAACAACCTCAATATCATCAAATTTAGCCCGCTACAATTGTTGGTCGGTGAAATTAACCTTGGCTACGAGCGCGTGTTGAATGAAATGTCGAGTGTGGATTTCGAAATTGGTCCAACCTTATCGAATGTGCGTTTGAGCGTTGCCGGGAGTCATTATTTTGATCCGGTTTTTGGTCCAAGTGTCGAAAGAACTTCGGGTGTTGGATTTTTCTTTGGAACAGGTTACCGCATGTATCCACTTCGCGGTGGATTGGCACCAAACTGGTTTTATATATCCCCTGTGTTTAAGTTCCGCCAAATGAATTACGGATTCCGTGATTATTCCGATCTACTTTCCGATGTTAAGGGTAGTGAAAAGGATTTTAATTTCTCATTTAACTTCGGATCACAATTCTGGTTGGAAGAGAAATTCTCCTTAGATATATTCGCCGGAATTGGTTTGGCATACGAGAGCTATAAAGATTACTTCATAACATCGGTTTACAACGGAACAACAGGCTTGTACGATTATCAATGGAAACAGGAGAACTACAGTGGTGTACGTTTCTTGTTCACCGGAGGTGTGAAGATTGGTATTGCGCATTAGGGTTAAAACAATTACGAATTACGAATTACGAGTTACGAGTTTGGTGGCAGAGGTTCTCGAAGCCACGAGTTTTCGGAGTACCATTAAGTCCTTTGTCTCTTGTCCTAATTCTAGTATTTCAGAACATAATAGACCGTCAGCCGCGGCTGACTGATGGAAGATAGAACATGGATCTACTTTGCCGAAGATTGAACAGAGTCCTAAAATCTTAACATCTTAGAATCTTAACATCTTAGAATCTTGATGTCTTTTTCAGAACATAGACCGTCAGCCGCGGCTGACTGATGGAACATAGGACATGG